>JBDLSS010000232.1:0-7777 GCA_039799345.1 Pseudomonadota bacterium | reverse complement strand
GCCATCGCCTAAGCCTGTGGTGCCGTCGTCCCCTGTGCGGGTGTAAATTTTTGAAAGTCGATTTCCCATGATCCTCATCCTCGGTGTTATTTATTATGTATTTGGTCTGAATCAGGATTTACAGGATTTAAGGATTAAACAGGATTAACTGCTAACAGTACCCGTGTTTGAGCTTTTTTCTTTAATTCTGAAAATCCTTGAATCCTGTCAATCCTGATTCAGACATATTTGATTATTCTAACCAAATTAAATGCGCCATGCGCCCCGTTACCGCTTCACGCCGATAAGAATAAAACAAATCGGGTTCACTGAAAGTGCAGTGTTCACCACCCGAAACATCTAAAACGCCACACAAAGCCAAACGTTGTCGTGCCAACAAATATAAATTTGCCAACCAGTGGTTTTCATCTTTGAATATAAATGCTTGAGACGCATTATCATCTTGCGCCACAAATGCCGCTCGCACATCCTCACCCACTTCAAACGCTTTGACACTGATTGCAGGCGCAAGCCACACCAAAACGTCAGCAGGGGGCAAGTTCAATGCTTCTAAAGTATTTTCCAAAACCCCAGCCGCCAAGCCGCGCCAACCCGCATGAGCCACAGCGACTGTTGTCCCTTCGCGGTCGCAGAAAAACACGGGCAAACAATCCGCAGTCATCACCACGCACACCTGACCACGTTCAGTGGTGAAACTCGCATCGGCGCAGGCTTCAAAATTTTCACTGTCCGCGCTTAAAACTTGCGTGCCATGTACTTGCTGCATCCAGCAAGGTTCACTGGGCAAGGCTAAATTTTGTTTTAACAAGGCACGATTTGCCGCAACTGCCACAGGATCATCGCCCACATGGCTGGCTAAATTAAAGCTGTCAAACGGCGGCACACTCACGCCACCGTGGCGGGTGCTGCTGTAGGCTTTGACGTTCATCGGAGCGTTCCATGTGGGAGTAATCCACTTAAGCATGTTCTTTCACATCCTGAGCAAGGGCGGCGAGCAAGTTTTGCATATCTTCAGGAGGTGGCGCATTCCATTCCATCATTTCGCCCGTGCGTGGGTGTACAAAACCCAAGGTTTCTGCGTGCAAGGCTTGCCGCCCAAAAGTTCTTAAGGTTTCCAAAAACTCCGCACTGGACGCGGGAGGAATGCGGAAACGTCCGCCATATACAGGATCACCGACAATCGGATGACGTTTATATAACATGTGGACACGAATTTGATGAGTGCGCCCTGTTTCTAATTTCACTCGAACCAAGGTGTGCGCCCGATAACGCTGCATCACACGGTAATGGGTAATCGCGGGGCGACCTTTGCCTTCTTCAACTACAGCCATTTGGGTGCGTAAATTGGGATGACGATCAATCGGTGCATTCACGGTGCCGCCCGAAACCAATACGCCCATAATCACAGCTTGATATTCGCGTTTAAATTCCCGCGCTTGTTGCTGATTAATCAAGCTGGTGTGCGCGATCAAATTGCGGGCGACGACTAAAATGCCGCTGGTGTCTTTGTCCAGACGGTGAATAATGCCTGCACGCGGCACATCGCTGAGTTCGGGGGCGTGAAATAATAAAGCATTGACCAGCGTGTTGTGGGCATTGCCCGCGCCAGGGTGCACCACTAAACCCGCAGGTTTATTAATCACCAAAACATCCTCATCTTCATATAGAATGTTCAACGGCAAATCTTGGGCTTCCCAAGTCACTTCTTCGCTGCTCTCGGCGACGATTTGAATGTCTTCCCCTCCCAGCACCTTATCTTTGGCGCGTAAGGGGACGGCATTGACCAATACTTGCCCTTCACGAATCCATTGCTGGAGACGGGCGCGAGAATAGTCGGGGAATAATTCCGCCAGTGCTTTATCGAGGCGGTAGCCTGACAGCGTTAGAGGAATTTTCGTGTTAAGATATGTCGTTACAGTCATGGTTTACCCGTATTCTCTTGTGATAACTAATAATCGCCTACCTATGAACGCATCTACTCTGATAGCCTTGCTCTTATGTACTACCCTGATTTCAGGCTGTAGTTTTTTTACCGAAACCGCTGATAAAACCTCAGATTGGACAGCCCAACAACTTTATGCCGAGGCAAAAGGCGCGTTACAAGAAGGCGATAATGCAACTGCGATCAAGCATTATGAATTGCTTGAATCGCGTTTTCCATTTGGACGTTATGCCCAACAGGCGCAAATGGATATTATTTATGCCTATTATAAATATGATGAATTAGAATCTGCTTTAGTGGCTTCGGATCGGTTTATTAAACTTTATCCGCGTCACCCTAATGTCGATTATGTTTATTATATCAAAGGCTTGATAAACTTTGAAAAAAATGCAGGCTTTATCGACAGAATGTTGCCTTTGGATCAATCGCAACGTGACCAACGTTCTGCCACCACCGCATTTAATGATTTTAATGAGTTGTTGAAACGCTTCCCTGACAGCAAATACAGTGAAGATGCTCGGTTGCGCATGTTATATTTACGCAATAGCCTAGCCCAATATGAAGTAAATGTCGCCCGTTTTTATATGGTTCGTGGCGCGTATGTTGCAGCAGCCAATCGTGCTAAGAAAGTCGTGGAGTCTTATCAACGCACACCTGCTGTGCCAGAAGCCTTGGTGGTGATGGCAAAAGCCTATAAAGTTTTAGGAATGAATGATCTTTCAGCAGACGCATTGCGGGTGCTCAAACTTAACTTTCCAAATAATATTGTGGGCATTGCTGAGGTTGAAACCTTGGTGGTCAAACCCTAAGTCGTTTTTGAAAACGCGCTTGGGGTGTTGCTGACAGTCCCCCAAAAAAATACCAGCTCATTGAAGTTAAATGCGTTCTTACTAAAACTTGTTCGAGCAGATTTAACAAAATCGAAAATACTGCACAATTTCTATAATCCCGCCATCTTAATTATGTTGAGGTTAGGCTTCATGTCAAAATCACCCGTTCCCACTGAAATTCAATTGCATCAAAATTCCCGTGTGTTAGAAATCAGCTTTGAAGAAGCGGGTACATTTGAATTAACTTGTGAATTTTTAAGAGTTTATTCGCCCTCTGCTGAAGTACGCGGACATCACGAATCCCAAGCCGTTTTACAGGTGGGTAAAGAAAAAGTAAATATCGAACGCATTGAACCTGTCGGTAATTATGCAGTTGCCTTGCATTTCGATGATGGACATCGCACAGGCTTATATTCATGGGACTATTTGTATTATTTAGGACTGAATAAGGCTCAGCTTTGGCAAGAATATCTCGATAAATTAGCAAAAGCAGGTCATATTCGTCACGTCTAAGTGTCGTTCTTTGTACGGATATTGCATAGATACGCCCTAACATGCTGTATGCTTAGCCCAAACGGCATTGTTATTTCAGTTATCATCAACTATGATTAATGTCAGAATTACGTTTTAACCCATTGATTTATTGAATATCACTTTACCAATCTGATTAGAACGTTGCCGCTATGCACCCATTATTAGAACGTCAATTACGTCGCGCAGGTTTCGAGCTCGATACACTCCCCCAAGATTTAGCGACATGGAAGGAATTTCTAACGCGGATTGAACGTTCCTATGTCAATGCAGATCGCGAGCGTGACCTGCAAATCAACGCAATTCCTTCCTCAAATCTGCTTGAAGCCCAACAAATTAGTCACATACTGACTGCGATGAGTGATGGCGTGTGCGCTTTTAATGCACAGGGACGTTTGCTCTTCATGAATCCTGCAGCAGAGCAGTATTTAGGGGCTCGGCTTAACGAATTACAACAAAGTGATGTGCTAGAACGTTTTGATATACATCTCAAAGTCAATCCTGACGTACGGCTTGCCACGAAAATTGTGATTGAGCAATTAGCCGATAAACGTATTTTGCAAGACCACAATGCGATTTTACGACAACCCACAGATAATCTACATGTTTCTTGCGTTTTCAATCCCATTATTGAAAATGCACAAATGGTGGGTTTTGTGCTGCTGTTCAGTGACATCAGTGACATTAAAAATGCAGAAGCTGATTTAATCGCGGCCAAAGAATTTGCTGAAAAAGCCAGTCATGCCAAATCTCAATTTTTATCCAGCATGAGCCATGAATTGCGTACGCCGATGAACGCAATTTTGGGCTATAGCGAATTGCTCAAAGAAGATTTAAGTCTGCCGCTTGAAGAATTTTGTGAAGACGGCATTGCCGACATGTTGCAATACGTTTCTAATATTTTGCAAGCAGGTTGGCATTTATTAGAATTAATTAATAAAGTCTTGGATTTAACACGCATTGAAGCGGGAAAATTGGAAGTTGCCATTGCGAAAGTTGAATTAGTTGATTTGATTAAAGAATGTGTTAGCTTAATTGATCCTTTAGCAGAAAAACGCGAAATTACCGTGCATAATCAATGTGCAACGGCTGCTCCGACTTACGCGCTTGTGGATCGGGCGCGTTTAAAACAAGTGATTATCAATTTATTGTCGAATGCCGTTAAATATAATAAACACGCAGGTACGATTACAATTCGTGTGATACAAACTCAAATTGAGACTATTCGCATTGAAATTATCGATACAGGTATCGGGCTGACACCCGATCAACAAGCGCGGGTTTTCGACCCATTTACGCGGCTCAGTGGCTTGAATTTGATTGAAGGCACGGGTATTGGACTGACGATTACTAAACGTTTGTTAGAATTGATGGATGGGCGCATTGGGCTGGACAGTATTTCAGGTGAAGGCAGTACATTTTGGATAGATTTGCCCACGGGCGAAGTGGAATTTGCGAATCATGGTTTATACGGCAATGAACTGCGCAAGTTTATCCTACTTTATGTGGAAGATAGTCGCACCAATGTGAGCTTGGTGGCTCAAATTTTAAAAGCACGTCCTGATATTGCGTTAATGTCAGCACATACGGGGGAGATGGGATTGGAACTTGCGCACATGCACCATCCGAATGTCATTTTATTAGATATTAATTTGCCAGGTATGGACGGTTTTGAAGTATTTCATTTCTTGCAAGCAGCTGAAGATACTAAAGATATTCCCGTGCTTGCGCTGACAGCAATGGATACCTCACGCAATATGGACAGGGAAGCGGGTTTTTTACGTTATATCGTAAAGCCTTTAGATATTAAACAGTTCCTCAGTGCTATCGATGACGCCTTAGAATTGTCAAAACTGAAACAGCAAGGATTAAACATTTAATGGACTGTAAAATACCTCACATTTTCATCTGCGTGCTCAGTCTACATTCTTGTGAATATTAAAATGCCTATATTTTTTAAAAAATGATATTACCACTTTCAAGTGCGTTCCCATCGATTTCCCACAATTGAGCAGCAAATATGCCCATAAAAGATAGCAATGGTACAGAACTCGCTGATGGTGATTCAGTGACGCTTATCAAAGATTTAAAAGTGAAAGGTACGTCAGTGACGTTGAAAAGAGGGACGCTAATTAAAAATATTCGTCTAACTGAAGATGAAGAAGAGATTGAATGCCATGCTGAAAAAGTCAAAAACTTGGTGTTAAAAACCTGCTTTTTGAAAAAGGCTTAGGGCGTGTCATCAATTAAGTTTTAACTGCGCCCCCTAAAAAGGGCTAAACCTTAAAACCAGCCCCTAAATCCCCTAAAGGGGACTTAAAACATTAAATAACTTAGTCCCCTTTAGGTGGGCGGGGGCTTTTTTAAAGGTTTTTAAACGCGCTACTTTCTGTTAAAACCTAATTAATGACTCGCCCTAAGTTCGATAAAATATTTTTATAAATAACACGGGGGATAGAAAATAGTTTGCACTTTTCTATCCCCTGTGTTGTTAAGTGCCCCGCCCGAAAAGCTTCAAAATATCAAAACTCGATGTTTTCTTAGATATTTCCTTCGGATGCTCAACGCCTGCATGCTTGACTTCATTAGGTTCGTGATGATTACGGAACGCTAAAGCCATCGCGTTTAAAGCAAAGCTGTCCAATAGATATGGATTAAATTCTTTTAAACCAGCTTCCCTATAAATTTTGGCGGCAACACTGGGAGAGCGCACGTATTTCATCGACCATTCGGGAAAACATCGACTGCCAATTTCTCGCAATTCCAAAACTTGCATATTCGTATGTCGCTCATCGCGGACAATTTTATTGTACAGTAAATTTAAGTTATGTCTTGAACCTTCCAAGAATTGCAAAAAATAGTTATTTCCAAAAAATAACGCGCCCGTCACCTGTAACCGAGCATTATTGTGATGTGAGGTATCGATAATTAAACCAATTTCGATAGCGGAACACTTTTCAGTGGCAGTGCTGGCATAACAAAGCATCGATAAATTTGTTTCAGACATGCTGGGTTCTCACCTTGGTATCACTGTTTGAAGTTAAGAGAGACTTTTTGATTTCTCAAAATTAGACGCGTCTAAATGGATTAAAAAAACTAAAACTACGTTTTTTTACATTAGGTACACCCGTCTCCAATTTGTCAATAGGCACGTAATCACGAAACACTTCTGTCATTGCATTCAAAGTATAACTGTCTAATAAATAGGGGTTAAACTTTCTTAAGCCCGTCTGCTTTAAAATCTTGAAAATCACGTTAGCAGAACTCACGTACTTCATTGACCATTCTTCAAAATAGCGTTCACTGATGTCTTTGAACTCTAACAATTCAACATCTTTATGCCGTGGATCACGCGCTATTTTCCGATACAGGAAGTTAATATTTTCGCGTGAACCTTCCAAACACTGTAAAAAATAGCCTTCTCCAAAAAATAACATGCCTGTCACATTGAGGGAGGGATTGACCGTTTGGCAAGATTTTAAAATCTTGCCAATATCGTGATGCAAATAAACCTCAGTCGCCTTACTCGCATAATACAAACGACTCAGCTTAAACTCAGACATTAACTTTACTCACTGATAAATTTAGTTGATTCTTGTTAGGAGTTAGGCAGTTTAATCTGTAACTATTTGATTTTAATGAAAATATAATTACTCAGGGCGCGACACTAACTCATTGTAAACAAAAGACTTAACGTTTTAACTGCGTAACTTCCATCTTATATCATATAACACTGAAAACTTAAAAGTCGCTTAAATAACCAAGGTTGGCGCATATAAAAATATGCAGCTGCTGAGTTAAAATAACCCCGACCAAAACGTTTGAAAATGTCAGAATAAGCAGAAACGTTATGGTGCAGGTTACAAACCTGCACCAGCCTCGGGTTATGGTGCGAAACTCTAGGGCGTGTCATCAAATAAGCAATCCGTAGGTTGGGTTGGCGCAAGTCAACCCAACGAAAACAAAGAATGTGATGTGGGGAAGGATTCGGGTTTGTGTTGGGTTGCCGTTGGCAACCCAACCTACGTGGCTTTAGGGGATTGGGACGCAGTTAAAACTTAATTGATGACACGCCCTAGGTTAAGATAGAAAATTAGTCGATTGTCATGTATATTTTATTAATCCTTGATTTGAAAGATTTCATATTGTGAGCAAAGAAACTCTCATCGTTTCCAAAATCCCCAATTTTCAACGCATAGCAGGTGAGAGTGATCAAGCTTTTCGTGATCGTTTGGATGGGCGTGTCGCCTATGTGGCAGGTCATGCCAAATTGCAGGCAGATGTTTATGATGTTGAAAAAAGTTTTTATCCTGTGTCGATTCGTTGGGATACTTGGGTAAAGCCTTTTGAAGATAAATTACAAGGCGTATTTTATTTAGACAGCGATGCCAAAACGATTCAAGCTTTATGTCAATCAGGGGTAGAGCATCCTGTTGTGGTTTATCTGGGATTTGATAATGGCAGTGCGCCCATT
>JBDLSS010000231.1:0-5042 GCA_039799345.1 Pseudomonadota bacterium | reverse complement strand
TCTGCCCTAACTCAGTTACAAGTTATTCGTAATTTGAAAGAAATTTACAACCTAGATGCCGCCGTGAAAGATGGCAGTGTGGTGATTATTGATGACAAACACATGTATAAAACTAATATTGTTTATACGGGCGTTGAAATCAATGAAGTCAGTGAGTTAGATTTTAAAAAGTATATTCATACTCTCGATTTTACCCTGTGGTTTCGCTATCAAGGCGTGATTAAACCCCAAGATATAGAATTCACCAATGCCGCCGAACCGATAAAAATTGAAGCCCCTGTCATTGATCAAGTGATTAATAATATTACTTATCGTCAATATCGGATTAAGGGCAAGTTCAAAATGGACTTTTTGCCCTCACACCATTCGTTTAAACAGCATGTACTCGGCATGATGTTTCGTCACCGTGAATTGACGCGCAGCAACTTGGTTTATGTGACTGACGAGCTGGGTATGGGTTTGAATAATGGCGATTATGTACTGAGAAAACTACAAAGTCCTCAGGTATTTAGCCCCTCCTTTGACTGGAATATTGATCAAGCTTCGTTTTTCCAAGATATTTCTAAAAAAGATTCTTTCGGTGATCCACGCTACGCCCAAAAACTGGATGGCGCAATTGAATATTCCCGTTTCAATACAGGCATTTTGATTAAAGAATCTGAATTTGCGCTGAGCAAACTTGTGCCTCACAAATTCATGAGTTTATCTTTGGTATTAAGTGCTATTGTCAGCTTGTTGTTGGTGGTGGCAAGTAAACACCCACGCTGTAAAAGTTATAGTAAATTGATTTGGTTTTTCCAAGTGTTAACCACATTTATGTTATTGCTGTCTACACAAATTGTGGTGGTGGATAAACTACTCGAAGAACAAGTAAGTACCCATAATTTAGAAGTGGTGCTGACCACTTTCCAAGTTTTGTGGTGGATGATTCCTGCGTGGTTGATGCGCATTGCTGCTGAACGTTTCTTGTGGATTCCATTGGAAGAAAAAACCAAACGCACCATTCCGAATATTATCCGCATGTTTTTAGCCTTTATGCTGTATTTTTTAGGGTCAGTCGGGGTGGTTGCCTTTGTGTTTGACCAGCAGTTAACCAGCATTTTGGCGACTTCTGGGGTGCTGGCGATGATTATCGGTTTGGCAATTCAGATTAATATTTCTAATATCTTCTCAGGGATTGCGATTAATATCGAGCGTCCGTTTCGGGTCGGTGACTGGGTCAAAATTGGCGAAAATGAAGAAGGCAAAGTGGTTGATATTACTTGGAGAACCACGCGGATTAAATTGCGTAATGAATGTATTTTAAGCATTCCCAACAGCGCGGCATCCGAATCGAAAATTCTGAACTATTGCTATCCTGATGATATTTATTGGTTATGGCCGACGGTACACGTGGATGAATCACATTCACCTGAACGGGTGAAAAAATTATTACTCGATGCGGTATTGTCTGCGGACAGAATTTGTCGTGATCCTGCGCCGCAAGCGATTTTCACAGGCATTGAAGAACGTGGTGCGAGTTATTGGGTGGCGTTTTGTACCGATGATTACGACAACAAATTTTATATTTTAGAAGACGTGTGGACACGTATCTGGCTGCATTTGAATCGTGCAGGGATTAAACCTGCGATTCAACGTCAAGAAGTGCATATGTTTCGGGGCGTGAAAGAGCGCGGTGATGATGCAGCTAAACCATTGACTTTATTGCATGAAGTTGAAATTTTCAGACCGCTGTCAGAAGTTGCAAAACTTTATCTCAGCCAACGCATGCGTCGCAAAACCTATGCCGCAGGCGATACGATTGTGCACCAAGGTGACGAGGGCAATTCTTTATTTATCGTAGTTGAAGGCGTGGTGAGTGTGCGCGTCAATGTAAAAGACACTGCAGCCATCAGTGAAACCACAGAAGTGGCGCGTTTAGGTTCAGGGAATTTCTTTGGGGAAATGGCATTATTGACGGGCGCGGATCGGACGGCAACGGTGGTTTCGATGACTGAAACCGTGTTGTTTGAAATTACTAAAGCTGATATTGCACCCGTGATGGCGAAACAACCTGCAATTTCTGAATTATTCAGTAAAGTCTTGACGCAACGCCGCTTAAGAACCAGTTCTAAGCTAAGTCTGGTGCAACAATTGAAAGATGCGGCACAACGCAAAGAGGAAGAAGATACTTTGCGAGAACGAATTCGTAATCAAATTCAACACTTCTTTGGTTTGAAAAAATAAGGAGTTCTGGACAAAATAGTCTCGCAAGCTGTATTATTATTTTATAGTGATACAATTGACTGATGATAAAAAAATTTCTGATTTAGAAAATTAATTTTTCATCGAAGCGTTTAATTTAAGGACTGAAGCATGATGAGCGTATATTCCTCTACGGTACAAACAGCCCGTAGCTATTACAACAGCAAGAATGCCGATAATTTCTATTTTAAAGTGTGGGGTGGCGAATTTATTCATGTTGGAATTTATGAAAAACCCGGTGAATCCATCGCAGTGGCAAGCCAACGCACAATTGAAAAAATCGCCAGTTGTTTAAAACTGAATGCTGACACTAAGGTGTTAGAAATTGGTTCAGGCTACGGTGGTAGCGCACGGTATTTGGCGCGAACTTTTGGCTGTACAGTAGATTGTTTAAACCTGAGTGAAGTGCATAATGAGCGTAATCGTGCTTTTAATCGCGAACAAGCTTTAGAGCATAAAGTGAAAGTTATCGATGGCAATTTTGAAGAAATGCCGTTTGCGGATGCGCAATATGACATCGTGTCTTCACAAGATGCTTTGTTGCACAGTGGTGATAAGGAAAGCGTGTTAAAAGAAGCGTTTCGTGTGCTTAAATCGGGTGGCGAGTTTATTTTTGTGGATTTGATGCAAACTGCAAACTGTCCTGAAGGTGCATTGCAACCGATTTTAGACCGCATTATGTTGGATTCGATGGCTTCGATGGAATATTACCAAGCCACGGCGGAGAAAGTGGGTTTTAAAACCGTGCAAGTATTGGATTTAACTTCTAATTTAGTGGAACATTATCGGCGCGTGCTGGAAGAAATTGAAGCCAATTATGGCGAAATGTTAGAAATTTGCGATCAAGATTACATTGATAAAATGCGTGTCGGTCTGCAACACTGGGTGGATGGCGGTAATAATGGCTATTTATCTTGGGGTATTATGCAGTTCCGTAAGCCTTAATATGTGAGGTGTTGGGTTGCTGTCAGCAATCCAAGTTACAGAACTAATTTTTATAATAAAACCCATCAAGTATGCGATGTGCTTGATGGGTTTTATTTTATTGAGGTTTTTTATGATTCTTGATTAGAGGTACGCATCATCATTTCATAATGTTTGATATGCCCTAATTTTTCAAAAATTGCTTTAAATACAAATAAATATATCTTAGTTGTAGAGTCAGACTGGTTGGAGACATGAGCATCATCATGGAGAAAATGTGAACCTTCATAAAACTGTGAAGTCAGCGCATGACAAATGATCTTTTCATGCCCCTCAAATAATTCACAAAGTTGTTTGAAATCAAGTTCACCCAATAATTTGAAATAATGCTCTAATATTCTGCGTAATACATTTTGGATATTCAAATGTGAATATTCTTTGTTGCGAATTTCTGACCACAGTAAATCATATGAGTTTTTAATAGGATTAAATGTTTGTTTTTCGAGTCTGCTGACTAAATCTAACTTCCGCACCACCCAAAAAGTTTCTTCTTTCAATATGCTATTGGGGGCACGTTTGGCATTAAATGTAACTTCGTTGTGAAAATAAATATTATGTGTAAAAATAAAGAGTTGCTTTATATAGCCTGTTTGATTACGCACTTCATTGAAAATATTTTTTATCAGACTCGATACGATAAATAAAATATTACTGTCTAAACTAGAAACGGGATCGTCAAATACCACAATACGATTTTCTGCTACCCCCGTTTCAGAATGACTTCCTTTAATGAGATGATAAAAATACAAAAAAGTAATGAAGGTTTTCTCGCCCTCGCTTAACGTTTTTTTAGCATCACTCCCATCTGGACGCACTAACTTATAGGCGGTTATATCACCGTCTGCTTGTGCAAAAGAAAATCCTTGAAAACCACTGGAGGACAAAATGTGATTCATACTTTCTATTGTGGGCTGAATACTGCTGGTTTGCTTCTCAAGGTTTGCTATTTCAACAAGTATTTTGTTTTTTCGTAATTCATATTCATTAATCAGCTGAGTTAGGCTTGCAATCGTTTGTGATAAACGTGCTTTTTTTGCACGATATTCTGTAAGTTCTGCTTGCAGTTCTACATTAACGATATAAGTCCATACCTGAACACTTAGATTGAGCTTTTCTGTGGACAAATTGTTAATAAGCTTGTTATGCTCATAAACTTGTGTATTTGCAAAATCAATTAGGTCTTTTATTTTGGATAAAATCGTCCCAATTGATTCTAATTCAATGAGTTGACTGGGTTCCTGCTTTTTTGAAAACAATTTCCGCATATTCAGCATCAGGCAAGCATCAAGAAATTGTGTTTGCTGTTTTAATACTGCGACATCAAGAAATTGACTGGGATAACTTAAAAGATGGTCCAACAGTTGTTGTAGTTTGTTTGAGTTAATTTGATAGTTAGAAATCAGCTCATCAATGGCTTTCATATCAGAATTATAGGCTTCATCAAAATATTCGTTTAAATTTTGAGTCAATTGTTCTGAAGTATTTTGCTGGCAAAACGGGCAAGTTTTATGATCGTTCTGTTCATAAAATCCTCGTCCCACTTTAATCCAATCACTATTTCCCAAACGTTGAATCATTGCCGCAATATCAACATCATTTTTTCCAACCACCTGTTTTTTAAGAATATTATTAGACTCAAATTTAATTAGATTTGCCATTTCTAGTTCTAAGTCTGGAATTGAGTTTTCAAGTGTTAAATCTTTCCCAAACACGACACCCATTTGTTCTTGTAGCAAGGCTAGATTAATAGGCTTTGAGTAAACCTTCTTACTTTGTGAGATACTAAGTATCTTATTTTTAAAGTTTTCCTTGCG
>JBDLSS010000230.1:0-7403 GCA_039799345.1 Pseudomonadota bacterium | reverse complement strand
AAGCCGACACGCAATCATGCGTTATCAACGTATATAAAAATGACAACAGCGCATTCATACGATTTCTAGGCGGGCGACGCGAACGCTCTTTAAATTCAAAAACTTCCCGCTGCTCAGGTTTGAGCAAATAATCAAACACCGAAAAATATCCCGTTGCCGCCTCCCCTTCAATTCCAAGCACTTCGCCCAAATTTTCAGCCACTTTCAAAGCCCGCAAACTGGCGAGTAATTTTTGCGCCTGCGCCCGCAATAAATCAGGCTCAGTCTCGGAAGCACTGTCCCGCGCACTGCGTAACAACACTTGGCGCGAATTGCGAATTTTTCCTGCAATAAAACTTTTCGCTAAAGTTAAACAAACTTCGGGTTTGTCCGCTTGACGATACTGCGCTTGGCGCAACAACACATTGCCACTAATGCCGCCTTCTAAACGCGCTTTAAAACGCCCGTTTCTATCCAAAAATACCACGCGGCAACCATGTTTTGCACAATAGCTGAGTAAGGGCGAAGATAAAACCGAATTTCCAACACAAACAATCGCTTCCAGATTCAAAAAAGGAATCATTGCTTGTTTAACGCGCTGATATTTATTCAATTGCAGCTCAGTTTCAAGCTGTTCCTCTGGTTTTTCAACCGCTTCACTGTCCGATTTTTCGGGAGGCACCATAATCACCACCGCATCCCCTTCCAAACGGATGTAACTGTGCGGGGTCATGATGTAAAGCGTATTCAGTAAGCGTTGCATAATTAAGTTTCCTCATCGGCGTTGAGAGAAAATAACTCGGTATACAATTGATTTAACTCGGATGTTGCACTCAGAATTTCAGGTTTACAGATTTCATGCAGCGAGCAGTTGAGGCAACGCCTATCATTGACAGCGGCAGGCATTCGGTCTGAACTTAATAAGTTGTGCACCGCTTGAATCACTTCTCGCGTCACCGCCCGTAAACTTTCATTAATCAGCACTTCACGGCGTTTTTTAGAAGAAGCGTAATAAACACTGCCTTTTAATACAGGGACGGCTAACATTTCTTCAAGGCACAGGGCTTGTGCGGTGACTTGAATATCATCGTGCAATTTCTCACGCTTATTACCTTGTTTATATTCAACAGGATAAGGCGCACCGTCGGTGAAAAATTCCACCACATCAGCTTTTCCCGCCAGTCCATATTGAAATGAATACAAAGGCAAAGCGAATTCCACCCGTTTTCCCACCGCAAGGTAACTTAATTTGGGATCATCTACACGCTCGTGTACTGCGTCGCCGCGCAAAGTGTAAACATTTTCAGCAAATTCTTGTTCTTGATGAATTAAGGCACATTGGCGAGGGCAATAACTGTAATGCTGTAGGGCGGAAATTTGGATTAAATCTGCTTCTTTAAACATGATTTGCTCCTTTGGTTGTCTAACTTTACCCCCAATCTAAAGGGGATTTTTAAACCTCCCTCTTTGAAAAATGGGAACAGAGGGGGATTTAATATCATGGAAAATATTGAGATTTTTAAATCCCCCCTGCCCCCTTTTTCAAAGGGGGTGAAAGGCTAGAGGCTTGTTTTAAAACGACCGCGAATCTAAAACTACACCTTTAGGCAGCGCGTCTTTACTAAAAGTCACGCTGTAATCTGAGAAATTACGCGGGGTTTCAGACTTAGTTTTGACATCAATTAAGTCGAAAAGCTTGTATGCAGGCGCATTGCCAAGCTTGCTATCGTGTTTGAAAATGTACAAACCGCGCGCATTCATTTGCCCACGCGCCGCAGAATGGTCGTGGTCAAACATGTTTTGTAAACTTTCAAAAAACAGGTCTAAATCTTCTTCAGAAAACTTGGTGTCATCTGCCAAATGTGCAGAAATGAAGCCATGAGCACGATATAAACCATAAGGAATCGTAGCTTTGCGTCCCATCGTGCGATTGTCGCCGTTCTGACTTTCAGATTCTTTTTCCGTGGTGACAGCCATGCGAGTGATGCTATGTTCAATTGCAATCACAGGATCAATGCTGCGCGCAAAAGTCAATTGCACCGCGCCACGTACTTGCCCGCAATTTGTACCCGTGCTCATCACCGCACCAAAAGTACGCACGTCATAAAAGTTTTGACACATCCACGCCCGCGCCTCGCTCACATCATCTTTACCGCCTTTACGTTTTTCTTTTTTGGCAGGTTTTTTACCATCGGTTTCTGGAGTTGCAACTTCTTCAGTGCTTGCGACATTCAAATTTAAAGCTTGATAAGCGCGTTCATTTTGCAAGTTAAGAATCGCTTTTTCTCTGACGTAAATTTCATAAGGTGCGCCGTCACCCTTGGCAATACTGATATAATTCCGCACTTTACGCTTTAAACAGACATCGGTAATCAAGCCGTTACCCGTTTCAGGATCGACGCGCGGCAAATTGCCTGCATCAGGATCGCCGTTGGGATTGCCGTCGGTGACATCAAATAAAAATACAAATTCATAGCGGTTTACAATAGCAGTCATGTTGAAATCCTTTCAGTGAAAATTAGGCGGCTTTTTCGGCTTTATCAGCTTTTGGTGTGAAAAAAACTTGGCGTTGGTGGTAATAACCCAAGGCGAAACGGGCTTGATCAGGCAGGGCTAAAGTCGTAGGAAATTCTGAAATTTCAAACAGAATTTCCCCAATTAATTTTTCTGCATTCACCGCCTGCCCTTTGTAGGCAATTTTGCTGAGGTGATGATTCGCAAGTTTTAACAAACGGGGAAATGCCACAATCGGAGTGCTAGAAGCTGCACCATAGTAACGATCCCGAATCCCTGCATTAATATCGCCCAGCGCATCGATTTGCGTTTTTTCCAAAGTCGCAAACAAACGCCCCAGACGGTAGGCTACATTCTTGTTTTCTAAATCTAATGCCACAGTAATTTTCTCCTGTTTATTACGATTTAACCATGCTTTCATTAAAGCAGCGTGATAATAATGTACTTTTCGTGCCGCCCTAACTCGTTGTATAACTGCATTTAGTAGCGTGTATGGGTAAGGTGTGTTGTTGAGAATGGCTGACATGACGTCTCCCGACAATTTAGGGGGAATATTGTCAGTTTTATTTAAAAGTGCTGTTTCTCGTAGCAGTTTAGATAAAGGAACATGGTTGGGGTAACTCGGTGCGTGAACAATTTCCAGTTCACTGAAATAGTTACGCAAGTTGTCTGATAAATTGGCAACTGTATCGTGATACCAAAAACGAATGGCAATGCGTGAGGCGTTGGGAGCAAGTCCGAGTACATAAAAAATCGTATTTTCAATATCTTCCGACAACTTTCCTTTTTTGGGTGATTTCAGAAACGCTTCAATTGCAGAGCTATTGCGGTCAGGGTCAGGATCATCTTTCGGATATTCTGTAAATAAATCAGCAAAACTAGACTCTAATTCAGTTTTTTCCGATGCCCACCAAATGGTGGACGCATCCCCAACTTGCATTCGTTGCGGTGAACCTTTTCGCAACAAGTAATTTAATGCAGTGGTATAGGCATATTCTGCGGGTCTGCCTACGGGTGCGTTTAGTCCTTGCAAGTCTCTTTTGAGGAAAGACTCAAACGCATTTTTATTGAATGAAACAATGCTTCCACCACCAGTTTGTCCACCCAAAACACCTTTAATGGATGCATGTAAACGACTAATATTGCTCTTTTCACCAGTAACTAAACAAAATTCTTGTGATTCAGAAGTTTGTTGTTCTTGACTTTCTACAAAAGCTTGCACGACAGGACGTTGGCAAATCAAGCCCAGTTCATTCTGTAACTTAAAGCTCAAATTGCCTGTACTTTCAGAGATTTCTTTCCAGAGCGAATGTTCAAAAACTTTCAGATACTGTTCAGTTTCAAAAAACTGAAGTACTGCACAAATGCCAACATCTTCAGTATTTGGAAAAGCTTCTTTAATTCGTCTGATAAAATCTTGATGAGCAGCTTGGGCGCGTTCAGGTTTGCCCTTGGTGTCAAATCCTAAAATATATCCTGTATTATCCCATAGCAAATTAGCACTGATGCCCGAGGAGCGTTTGACACTTTGCGGGACGGGTTCTAATGTAATACATTTATCTTTTCCTTTCCCTTCGATACGTGGAATGATACCAAGCAATTCACCTTGCTCATTAATTTCAATGAGGTATGAAATAGCTACATACTCAAAACCAATCCGTGGTAAATCGGTATTTTCTTCTTGAGTTTTGCGCTGATAATAACGATATAAGGCATGTAAAATCATCCTCTTATCTCCACTTTGCGCGAATCACACAGCAGGCTACCATTTTCCAAAGCAGCCCGAAAAAAACGCGGCATCGGCTCGGCTTTGGAATAATCCATGTCGTACAACATCCAACCTAATTCTTTGTTTTCATTGATAGGTTCAATCTTTTCCTCACACAGCTCAAAATGGGCACTGAATTCGCGGCAACCCAAATACGGTTGGTTAAAACAGCGTCCTTTTTTCGCACGTTCTTGAAATATATCTAAGAATTTCAGAGGATTATCCGTTTCCCCTACCTGATCTGTCATTACAAAACGTGCGTGAATGACATATTCAACATCTCGCAACAGCAGCGCGGCGCGTTGTTGTCTGTCTTCTTCAATATTCAAACCTAAATTACCGCGCCCTTGTTTCATTGCCGTTTGCACATTGCTGGTCGAAACTACGGAAGCAACTTCATTGCGCCGTACTGATGTCCAGCGGATGGGTTTAATCACATCGATTTTTAGCACTTCCCAACGGATGGCGGGTTTCCACAACACCGCTTCCAAAATCGCACGCGCAGCGGAGGGAGTCATCACATCATAAGAAACACGCTCAACTTTCATTTCAGGACGCGTAAAACAAGCGAAATCTCCCCAAACTCGCAACGCTAAGTGACTAGGTGAAACATTCATTTTATCTCCTTTAGAAAAAACGCCTATAAACGTATACACTATAAAACTGTAAAAACACTAAGTAAATAATCTGTCTTTTAAAATCACTCAGGTTTTATTTTTTATGTAAATTGAAAGGGAAAAATCATGAATTTTATCGCCCATGTGCGTAAAGAAACTTTAGAAACCCACGAATTAGCCGACCATCTCCAAGCCACCGCCGAGCTTGCCGCCCAATTTGCTGAAGACATGCAAAGTGCTAATTGGGCGCGTCTTGCAGGTTTATGGCACGATTTAGGAAAATATCAGCCTGCCTTTCAGGACTACATCAAAAAAAGCAGTGGTTATGACCCCAAACTTCCTGATGTTAAAGCGAAAGTTGACCACAGCAGCGTCGGCGCGGTTTATGCGAAACAACAATTAACACAACAACAAATTAGGATGGTTTTTGCGTTTTTAATTACAGGTCATCACGGAGGATTGCGAAATAAAGAGGAGGCAACCGCTTGTTTAGGCAGTGAAAAATATGCTTTAGAAAAACAACAACTTTTACAAAATGCACTGGCACAATCGCCCCCCGACAGTGTGTTGCAAGCCTTACCTTTGCCGCCCGAAAGTTTCAAAGGACGTGACCCCGCCCTGTGGATTCGCCTGTTATTTTCCTGCCTAGTCGATGCCGACTTTTTAGACACCGAAGCCTTTATGGATACCGACAAAGCCAAACAGCGCGGCAATTATCGGGATTTAAAAACACTGCTGTCTTTGTTTGAAAACTACATGCAAACATTGGAAAGCAAAGCAAAAACCAGTGAATTAAACACCTTACGCGAAAAAATTCGCCACGACTGCATTGCTCAAGCCACACAGCCACAAGGTATATTTTCCCTCACTGTGCCCACGGGCGGCGGCAAAACTCTTTCCAGTTTAGCGTTTGCCCTGCACCACGCCTTAGCGCACGGGAAAAAACGCATTATTTACGTGATTCCCTACACCAGCATCATTGAACAAACCGCACAGATTTTCCGCAAAATTTTTGGCGAGGATTTAATCGAACATCACAGCAATTTAGACTCGGATAAAGAAACCTATCGCAGCCGTTTAGCCTGTGAAAATTGGGACGCACCGATTATCGTGACCACTTCCGTGCAGTTTTTCGAGTCCTTATTTGCCGCAAAAACCAGCCGCACCCGCAAACTGCATAACATTTTGAACAGCGTAGTGATTTTGGACGAAGCACAATTATTGCCCGCTGATTTCTTAAAACCCATTCTGAAAACCATTCAAGAATTGGCGAATAATTACCGCGTTTCCTTCCTATTGATGACGGCAACTCAACCCGCTTTAAATGCACGCAACGATTTCGGACAGCGTTTTAATGGTTTGAAAAATGTCAAAGAATTGATGGCAGACCCTGAAAAACTCGCCCAAGATTTGCGGCGCGTAGAGATTGAATTGCCACAAGATTTTGAAAAAACTAATGAGTGGGAAGAAATCGCCGCCCAATTGCAAACACATAAACAAGTGTTGTGCATTGTGAATACTCGACAACATTGCCGCGATTTACATGCGCTGTTGCCACAAGACACGGTGCATTTATCCGCATTAATGTGTGGTGAACATCGTTCGCAGGTGATTGCAGAAATTAAAGATAAACTCAAAACAGGTGCGCCGATTCGCGTCATCAGCACGCAATTGGTCGAGGCGGGTGTCGATATTGATTTTCCCGTGGTTTATCGGGCGTTGGCGGGACTGGATTCTATTGCTCAAGCCGCAGGACGGTGTAATCGTGAAGGCGGTTTAGACCATTTGGGAAAAGTCGTAGTTTTTGTGCCGCCACACCAACCGCCCGCAGGCATTTTGCGCCAAGGCAAAGAAGTCACTTGTCAGCTTTTCAAAACCTTGACGACCAGTAAAAATCCACTTTCCCCCGAAAATTTCACCCGTTATTTTGAAGAATTGTACTGGCATCGTGGCGATTTATTGGATAAGAAAAGCATTTTGAAATCCTTAAGCGAAATGCAGTTTAAAAAAGTCGGTGAAGAATTTCGTTTCATTGAACAGCCGTACAAGCCTGTGATTGTGCGTTATGCCGACAATAAAAGTTTGGTGGAAAGCGTCATTGCAGGGAATGCAGATTATAAAGTGCTGCGTAAATTGCAGCGTTTCGTGGTCAATGTGCCTGAATCCACTGTGAAGAAATTACAGGGACAGCATTTACTCGTGCTCACCAAAGAGGATATTTACGTGCAAGCGCAAAACGATTTATATGATGCGAAGCTTGGTTTTATGGGTGAGAAAGCGACGGGGTTTGAGACAGATACTTTAGTTAATTGATTTATAAGGTTTAGCCCTTTTTAGAGGGGGCGCAGTTAAAACCAGCCCCTAAATCCCCTAAAGGGGAGGGCTTAATCATTATCGTTATTTAATTTATAGAACATTAGGTTAAGCTACTTTTTACTTTTTCTTTTTGAGGCTGTTAGAAAAAACTCAGTAGGCTGTACACTTTTTCTTAAGAGCCGCATAACTTGTCGCATAGTCTGTTTTAT
>JBDLSS010000229.1:0-6384 GCA_039799345.1 Pseudomonadota bacterium | reverse complement strand
CACCTAAGACCACAGCACCGACAGAATCACGTTCTAAGTTCAACGCCATCCCATAAGTGCCGCCTGGGAATTCCAACATTTCCCCAGACATGGCTTCTGCGAGACCATGAATACGGACGATACCGTCAGTCACGCTCACTACCGTACCTTCGCTACGAGCTTCGGTCGGTAAGTCATAATTTTTAATTTTCTTTTTAATCAGTTCACTGATTTCAGAAGGATTAAGCTGCATTTATCTTCTCTCGCGTTAACGACGCAGTTCGGCTGCCATTTGTTGGAGTCGTCCCCGAATGGACAAATCAATCACTTGATCACCTGCACGAATCAACCATCCCCCGACTAAACTCGGGTCGAGCGTCGTGCTCAGCGCAACAGCCTTACCAAAACGTTTTTTCAAAGCTGATTCGACAGCTTCTTGTTGTTCTGGGGTTACTTCATACGTAGAAACGATTTCTACAGGAATATAACCTTGTTGTTGTGCCTTTAACTGTTCATACAGTTCCAATAATTTTGGGAGCACCCGTAATTTATGGTTGTCGATCAGTACTTTCACCAAGTTTTTGACGCTATCACTGACTTTCTGTTCACTACAAATATCCAGTAAAAGATTAGTTACGATAGCTTTGTCCACGCGAGGATTGGCAATGACCGCAGAAATCAAAGGTTGTTCAATGATGGAAACTAAAAACGTTAAGCCTTCAGACCATTCATCAAAATTACCCGCATCTTTTGCCAAGCCGAACACGGCTTCAGCGTAAGGACGGGCTAAGGTTGCAAGTTCTGCCATAGCTCAACCGCCTTTTATAACCCTTTCAGCATGTTGTCTAAATACTCACCATGCACAGAGGGATTGATTTCACGGGCCAAAATCTTTTCAGCAGTGGCTAATGCTAAATTGGTCACTTCAGTACGAAGTTCTTGTTTAGCACGGCTCTTTTCCTGTTCGATTTCAGCGACTGCCACGTCTAATTGACGTTGCCCTTCGATCCGCGCCTGTTCTTTGGCTTGATCAATGATTACAGTAGCTTGTTTGTTAGCACCTGCAATAACTTCCGCAGCTTGCTGTTTAGCGGCACGTAAGCTGTCAGCAGCGTGTTGTTTCGCTAATTCTAATTCATGCTTGCTACGTTCAGCGGCTTCCAAACCATTTGCGATGCGTGCCGCACGGGCTTGCATCATTTGGGTCATTGGACCCCACAAATATCGGGTAAGAAACCAGACTAACACTCCGAAAGTGAGAGCCTGTCCGAACAAAGTGGCTGTTACGTTCACATCAACCCCCGTTGACTCGGTTATGTTGGTTTAAAAAGAAAGGATTAATGACCTGCTCCAGTAGCAGCTCCGATCACAGCCTTTGCAGCACCAACGAAGGGGTTTGCGAAGATGAAGAACATTGAGAACCCTAAAACGATCATGGGGAATGCTTCCATCAAACCACCGGTGAATAACATTTGACCCATTAATTGAGCTTTCATTTCGGGCTGTCTTGCGATGCCTTCTAAGTATTTAGAGCAAATCATTGCCCAACCTAATGCAGAAGCGAAACCTGCAGCGGCTAAGATGATACCTACAGCTAAAGCAGTGCTAGAAAAAATGGCAGAAACGACTGAAGCTTCCATTACAATCTCCTTAAAGAGTATAAAGTTAGTTGATAAAAGTTGACAAAAAAACCTTTAGTGTTCTTCAATTTCTTGGTGTGCGATGCTGAGATACACAATCGTCAACAACATGAAAATGAAGGCTTGTAAACTAATGACCAGAATGTGGAAAATTGCCCACATGCCGCCCAGTGTCCACTGAATCCAGAAAGGCAATAACGCAATCAATAAGAAAATCAGCTCGCCTGCAAACATGTTACCAAACAGACGTAAACCCATACTGAGGGGCTTGGCAATTTCTTCAATGGTGGTCATTAAAATATTGACGGGCATCAACACGATTTTTGCAAAAGTGCCGTGTGCAGCAAAGGGATGGAACAGGAACATTTTGATGTAGCCTAAACCGCCCTTGATTTTGATGTTGTAGAACACGATCAAAGCGAATACGCTAAATGACATTCCGAAGGTTGCCGATAAGTCAGTGGTAGGAACAACTTTCAGGTAGTGAATACCGACAGCACTGCTCAACCAAGGCAAGAGATCAACAGGGATCAAGTCCATGGTGTTTAGTAAAATAATCCACAAGAAAATCGTCAGAGCTAAAGGCCCAATCAAAGGGTTATAGCCTGCAAAAGTATCTTTAACTTGTTGTTCAACAAATTCTACGACAGTTTCTAAAAAATTTTGAATGCCTTCAGGTTTTTCAGGATTTAAATTATCCCCAACTTTTTTGGCAATCCATCCTAAAAACACCGCTAAAATGATACTGAAAAACAGAGTATCAACGTTGATAGTCCAAAAACCATCGCCAATGCTTAAGTTGGTTAAATGGTGTTGAATGTATCCAACGGGATTCTCTGAGGGGGTAAATGAACCACTCACGCTAGTTACTCCTTAAAATTTACTAAAAATCATTTTTTTCTAATGCTCAAACCGCCACTGACATAGCCGAGTTGAGCAAGGGCAAAAGCGATTAACATAGGAATTGGGGGTAAAGCTAACCAGCCCATTCCTAACATAAACCAAGCTAACGTGAGGATGAAACGCTGAATGGCTGCAACATATAACACTCGAATTTCTCTACCGTTAGCCACTTCGGCTAGCTGCGTTGCGATACGCACACGGCGATTCATCATCCACACATTAATCATCACAATCATGCCCCCAAAAAAGGCGGATTGTGCGGCTAATTGTCCTTGATACGCATAAAACGCCCACGCAACACAAGAAATTAAAATTGCTTGGATTGAGAGCATTTTACTTGCCCCTGTATCGGGCATATTCGTTGCTGAGGGTGTTTCCTGACTCATAACTGGCTGAGTCCTTTGGTTGCACAGTTTATTAACTGATTATTAAGTACCCTATATAGCATAATGCTTAAGTTACATAAAGCGTGCAGTATAATGGCATGTGCCAAGGGGGTCAATGATGTTTTATAAAAATAATCGTTGGTGAAACAGCTTGGATTAAAGTTCCCATAAACAGATTATAATCTAAGGATTCAGTGGGCTAAGTATCAAATCAGTTATGCAGATCGAGCAAACTATATTTTGTAACAATTAAGAGTTACACAGTTAAATTAGTAACTATCTGATTTGACTAGAAACATAATTGTGCAACGTACAATGCTAACTTATTATAAATAAAAGAATTAATGTTTCAACTGCATAATTTCTAATTCTGTAAATTCTAACTCTGATAATCTTGGTAACTTTTTTAAAAAAACTGGATTTATTAAACTTTCGGCTATTTCTTATTCCGAACTCAGGTTAACTATTACAATAAATCCCTGCTTCTTCAGTACTGCCGTAATTTTAATTTTACTTTACTGCGTTGAAAATTAAGCAGGATTAAAAATAACCTGTTAAAATTCTTCTATTTTTGATCGAAAGGACTTTTATATGTATTTAATAATATTGGTTAGCCTTATGGTTTTTCCCTTGAGCAGTTATGCTGAATTAAAAGCAGGGGATAGTTTTCGTGATTGTCCACAATGTCCTGAAATGGTAGTGATTCCTGAGGGCGAGTTCATCATGGGCGCGGAACGCTTTGAAAATGAACAACCTGTGCATAAAGTCGCGCTTAAACAATTTGCAATTAGCAAATACGAAGTGTCGTTTGCAGAATATGATGCTTTTTGTGAACAAGTGGAACGCGCAAAAATTGGGGATGCAGGTTGGGGGCGCGGTTCACAACCTGTTATTAATATTAATTGGTTTGACACGCAAGCGTATACGCAATGGTTAAGCGAAAAAACGGGAAAAATGTATCGTTTACCCACGGAAGCTGAATGGGAATATATGTCACGGGCAGGCACAAACACGGGCTTTTGGTGGGGCAATGAATTGGGAAAAAATCAGGCAAATTGTGAAAACTGTGGCAGTCAATGGGATAAGAAACGAACCGCACCTGTGGGTTCGTTTAAACCTAATCCGTTTGGGATATTCGATACTTTGGGCAATGTGTATGAATGGACCTGTTCCCAATATAGCAAAACCTATGACGGCAATGAATTAAAATGTTCAGAACGCCCCGATTCGCCTGTATTTCGGGGAGGTGCGTGGAATGATGATTTAAGCCTGAGCGACACCACACGGGTTTGGAGTCCGAGTATCACACGCGGTGACTTTTTGGGAATGCGAGTGGTAAAAGAGTTGCCTTAGCTTACAGCTATACTCGATTGATTTAAGAATTCGGGAAAAGAACAGCAATAATATTGAAATTACCCAAAAAGTCGAAATAACATCCCTTAAATTTAATAAATCGCTGTCGATAATGATTCGATAATACCTCTTGCTTCATTTCTACCAAATTCAATTTAAGAGAATATATCATTAAAAACATATAGTTAATTCGAGGTGTCGCTAGATATTCTGTCACTATTTTAGCCCGATAATAACGGGTATTATCGTAAATCACGTAAATTTTTCGCGTAGGCATGTGTCTTTCTAAATCTTTAGGAGTTACGCAGTTTAATTAGTAAGCGATTAATTTAAAATAATTTATTACTATGCAGCGTAGGGTGTATAAGGTGTAGCCGTCATACAGCTTTAATCGCATCAAGTTTCAAATCGCAAGGTATATGGAAGCTATGCCTTATATACCCTAAGAACTGCTTAAAATTTCAATTATGTCATTTTTAACTACTTAATTTTATTAATACGTGTGTCATGAAGCATAAATGAAAACGTTTTTAATTTTGGAAATATTGCATTGCGTATTTTATTAAGTTTATTCATTTTTTTTAACCTACCCAGCGTAGCAATAGCTTATCACGGTAACACCCGCGATTCTTACCGAGAATATTCACAGTATGAAAAAATTGTGACCCCGCCCGAGATGGAAGATATGTTCACGCCAGACAATTCACCTCAAGCCGATTCTTTAGACAAGCGCATTATGGATACCTTACGTTTAACTTGCGGTGAAGGTATTGTCGGCAACGTCACCCACTTAGAGACAGGTGGTTTTAAAGTGGAATGTGATTAATATTTTCTTATTTTATCTCAAGGAGTTAATTATAATGTCGTTTATAAAAGTAATTTTAAGCTTTGTCCTATTATGTAGTTTTGCTGTATCAGCACATGATGATGTGTATTTAGACAAGCAAAAATCCCCACATGGCGGACAAGTGCGTATGGCGGGCGCATATCATTTTGAATTAGTGCTGAGCCCAAAACAGGTCACAATCTATGTTACTGACCATGCAGGAATGGCAGTGAAAACTGAAGGGGCGCAAGCTTCAGTGGTGATTTTGGCAAACAAGCAAAAAGTGAGTTTAGAACTGAAAGTCGCAGGTGAAAATAGTTTGCAAGCCAGTGGCGATTATCCAACTAGCCCTGAGATGAAAGCGGTGGTTTCTATTCAAATCAAAGGGCAAGAAATGCAGCAAGCACGGTTTACACCGTGGGAAAAATTTAATTCAAAGCCTTAACTCTTTAATATTCAGATTGTCGTCTGAACTAAGGTGTACAGGATTATCCAATTAAACAGAATTAGCGATAATAATATTCTTTAATTCTGAAAATCTTTTAATCCTGTAAATCCTGATTCAGACAGCTCAGTTTCCGCCCAAAGCTCTCGCAGGCTTTTTCAGGTCATTTTGTAACTTTTCCAAAGCATTTCGCGCTTCAGTATCACCCTGATCTGCTGCCTTACGATACCATTCTAAAGCGGCTTGATAATCTTGAGCCAAACCTTTTCCATCTTTGTAGAGTAAGGCAAGATTGACTTGTGCATAAGTATTACCCTGATCGGCGGCTTTCCGAAACCATTTAGCGGCTTCAGCATAATTAACTTGCACCCCTTTTCCTTGTTCATATAACATAGCCAGATAAATTTGTGCATCAATGTCACCGCGAGCCGCCGCTTTACGATACCACTTAAAAGCTTCTATTGGATTTTCTTGAATGCCTTTGCCGTATTCATACATCAATCCTAACCACGTTTGTGCATGAAGATGATTTTGTTCTGCGGCTAAACGATACCATTGTAAAGCTTGCTGATAATCCTGCTCCACTCCTTCGCCATGATCATAAAGCTGTCCTAAGGAAAACTGCCCGTCTGCATTCCCTGCATTGGCAGAAAGCCGAAACCAACGCGCCGCTTCCCGAAAATCTTGGGCAACCCCACCTTTTCCCTGCTTATACATCCACCCCAGATTATTTTGAGCTGCTGCAAATCCTTGATCTGCCGCCCGTCGATACCAAGTCACTGCCACGCTAAAATCTTGAGCAACCCCCAGCCCTTCATCATAAATTTCACCTAAATGAAATTGGGCTTCAAT
>JBDLSS010000228.1:0-2835 GCA_039799345.1 Pseudomonadota bacterium | reverse complement strand
TTAGTGGCGTATCAAGACGGTATTGATAACGCGCTGCATTTTTCTTTGCTCAAAGGACAAGTCGACCCCCATCAAGCGACTTTAGTGCGGGTGCATATTCGCAATAAACTTTGTGATTTGCCCGCCTTGTTAAATGATGAATGCGGTTATCCTTTGCGCGAAGCGATGCGGCGTATTGCCCAAGAAGAAAGCGGTGTCGTCGTGGTGCTATATCCCAGCGAAGACCCTTTTGCCTTGATTGAACGCATTAAATACCGTGAACGCCAATCGAAAGGCGAAGAATTACCCGCGCATCCCGTCAGTGCCGATTTGCGGACTTATGGTTTAGGGGCGCAGATTTTGGCAGATTTAGGCATTCGTAAAATGCGCGTGCTCAGTGCGCCGAAAAAAATGCACGCAATTTCAGGATTTGGTTTAGAAGTGGTTGATTACGTCAATCCATAAGGGCAGAAAATATGAATTATATTACGCTGGAAGGGGATTTTACGGCGTGTGATGCGCGTTATGTCATCGCCGTGACTCGTTTTAACAGTTTCATTGTCGAAAGCTTATTATCTGGAGCTTTGGATACTTTGCGCCGTCATGGCGTGAGTGAAAATAATATTAGCATTGTGCGTGTGCCCGGTGCATTTGAATTACCGCTGACCGTACAACAATTAGCCAGCAGCCGTAAATACGACGCAATTATTGCGCTGGGTGCAGTGATTCGAGGCGGCACGCCGCATTTTGAATATGTTGCCAGCGAATGCACCAAAGGCATTGCCAGCGTTTCTTTGGCGCAGCAAATTCCGATTGCTTTTGGGGTGTTGACCACAGACAGCATTGACCAAGCGATTGAACGCGCAGGCACTAAGGCGGGCAACAAAGGCGCGGAAGCTGCTGCAACCGCAATTGAAATGGTGAGTTTGCTACGCAAATTATTATGAATAATCCGACTCCAAATCCAACCCCGAAAATTTCTACCCAAGGTCGCAGTTTAGCGCGACAACGTTTGGTTCAAGCTTTGTATCAATGGCAACTCACGGGGCATTCCGTCCAAACTATCGAAGCGCAATTTCTCGCAGAAGTTGAAGAAGATATGGACATGGGCAACGTGGACAGAAATTATTTTCATGCCTTGTTGTATGCAATTCCAAAATGTATTGATCAACTCGATACCGCATTAACGCCGTGGTTGGATCGACAACCCAAGCTGCTTGACCCCACTGAACGCGCCATTTTATGGGTGGGCTGCTATGAATTATTGCATTGCTCGCGTGAAGTGCCGTGGCGGGTGGTGATTAATGAAGGTGTGGAACTTGCCAAATTATTTGGGGCTGAAAAAAGCCATAAATATGTGAATGGCATTTTAGACAAGCTTGCGCACAGCCTGCATAAAAGTTCACCGAAAGCACCTTAATCATGTTTAGTCGGCTGTTGTGGATTGTGTTTTTTGTCGTGGTTGGGGGGATGTTGTGGTTTCGGATTAAGCGTTTTATGCAGAAACACAAATCTTCCCAAGCCCCAATGACAACTTTTCAAACGGTACGCTGCGCTCACTGCGGCATACATCTCCCTGAGCAGGAAGCTTTGCGTGAAGAAGGCAATAGCTTCTGTTGTGTGGCTCATCAACAAGCGTTTAAAACGCGCTAATCTTTTACAAAAATTCAGGACAGTACCGTGTAAGTTGGGATTTGAAACCTGCTAGTTTTCTGAACGCCCACAGGTCTTTGCTCGATATTTCACACAATGCCAGATAATAACAAGGGACTGATCGGATTATCTAATAACAAGCGGAACTCATCCGCAGGCATAGGTTTCCCAAACAAGAAACCTTGCACACAATCACAATTGTATCCTTGTAGAAATTTCAATTGTTCGACTTTTTCCACGCCTTCTGCCACCACACCCAGTTTTAAATTATGCGCCATCGCAATAATCGCACTGACTAAAGCACAATCATCAGCATCATGATCCATATCGCGTACAAAAGACTGGTCAATCTTCAAGGTGTCAATCGGAAAACGTTTAAGATAACTCAGTGAAGAATAGCCTGTTCCGAAATCGTCCACAGAAATTTGCATACCCATTTTTTTCAAAGCATTCAAGGTTTCGATAGTGTCCTCGGCATTGGGCATGATTAAACTTTCGGTCAATTCTAATTCTAAAAGATGTGGATTCATCCCAGTTTCGCCCAGCACCCGTTCAATCGTACTCAACAAATCGGCTTGTACAAATTGCCGTGCTGACAAATTCACCGATACACTTAGCGGATATTCGCCTGCCCGTTGCCAACGTAAACTTTCCTCACAGGCGGTGCGCAACACCCATTCACCCAAAGGAATGATTAAACCTGTATCTTCTGCCAAAGGAATAAATTGTGAGGGCGACACTAAATTAAAATCAGGGCTGCGCCAACGTACTAAAGCTTCTGCCCCCAATAAACGTCCTGTTTTGATTTCAAAGCGCGGTTGATACCAGACTTCAAATTCATTACATTCCAAGGCTTGACGCAATTTATTTTCCATATTCAAGCGTTCTGCTGATTCTAAATTCGCAGAGGAAACATAGAAGCGGTAACTGTTACGCCCTTGTTTTTTCGCAAGATACATTCCCACATCCGCATTTTTCATCAGTGTGCCCACATCTAAGCCATCTTGTGGATAAATACTGATGCCAATACTTGGGGTGATATAAAACTCGTGTTGATCAAATTGCAGCGGGGTCATTAAGGTTTTAATGATGTAATCTGCTACCATTGCCGCATCCGTGGGATCGGTGATGTCGCGCAGCAGAATCGTGAATTCATCGCCGCCCAAACGTGCAATTGTGTCGCTGGGCAAACGGGTGCAGGTC
>JBDLSS010000227.1:0-6547 GCA_039799345.1 Pseudomonadota bacterium | reverse complement strand
TAATCACTTTCAGTCCTGAAAATAAACTCAACAACTCGCCCGCCGCCAAACGATAAGCGGGATTGCGCGGTGGGCTGTCCAAATCCACGGCTTCACGACTGAAGGTTTGATAAATTAAAATTCCGCCTTTCGTCAACGCCTTTTTCAAAGGCTCAGCTAAATCACGATCTAAAAAATGACTGACCACAATCACATCGAAACTATTGGCAGCGGGTGGATTCAGCACCACATCGCGCACTTCAGCGTGTACGGGCAAAGCTAAATCCTGAGCCAGTTGTTGTAATTGCGTAATTGCCTGCGCTGAAAAATCCCACGCACTGCATTCTAAACCCCATTGCGCCAAAAACAGCGCATTTCCGCCCAAACCACAGGCTAAATCCAAAGCTTTTCCTGTTTTTGGCAACAAATATGCATATTTTTGTAATGAAAAACAGGCAGTCGGCAAAGTTCTCGCACTTTGATAACGTTGATTCCAATCTTTAGCAGTATTATGTTCCATTTTTCAAGCCGTTAAAATAAGTCATCTGTTTGTCATAGAAATCTTGTAACGTAGATTTGATAAGCTTCTTGACGGATAAATAGCGTGGAAACTGCCACAAAAAACAATTTTACATCTAAAACGCTTTATTTATCACAATTTCACACTAAATTTATTTTATATGCTGATTTCAAAGTTGTTTTCAAAAGAATACCCCATATTCTGGGACTGATAAAATATGTTATAATCGGACAAATTAAACGATTGTTTTTGTTTTTTTGAAGTGACAGTATATCTTCGTAAAAACAAGTGATTTAGCCTCATAAATTGGGCATTAAATCTTTCCAACTGATGCAAACTTGTTGCTGAGCTGAAACTGTCATTAATGCTTAATTTTCATAATAGTATCGAGTCAATTATGGACACAGTCACCAATACTAACACGCCGCGTCTCGTTTATACGACACCTACGGGAGAAAGCCAAATGGGTAATGAACAAACTTATGCCAGCACCTTGGACAAACAATTGCGCGTTGCTGAAGTCAGCTTGCGTCAAGATGAACCTGCTGAAAAAATGACCGCAGAAAATGTGCTCGACGGTGCCGCAGGCACGGTCGGCAACATCGACAAAATCCGCGATATTTTGTTTGGCGGACACATGCGTGATTATGACAAGCGTTTCAAGCGCATGGAAGATCGTTATTCACAAGAAACCACGCAACTGCGCGATGATTTGGCGCAACGTATCCGCGCCCTTGAAGAATTATTGAACAGCGAAATCGATGGTCTCACCGAAAAAGCGAAAACAGATCGTCAAGAACGTCAAACTGCCCATCAAGAAGTACTTTATACCGTTAATAGCCTGAAAAATGAGCTGAATACCCGCGTTTCTCAATTAGATGAACAATTTGCCAAAGACGTGAAACAAATGCGTCAGCAAATGCACAGCAAATTTCAAGAGCTGGTCATGCAAATGCGCCAACAAAATGATAACTTGGTGGGCTTGGTGAAGCAGGAAGTTGGACATTTACAAGAAGATAAAGTCAGCCGCACTGATCTTGCTTCTTTCTTCAGTGAATTTGCGCTGCGTCTGAATAAAGACCCGAAAACCGACAAATAAGTTTTGCATTCGACCGTCATTTGTCGATGGCTTTCTCACTCGACAGATGACGGTCGAATCTGGATTGAAACTCGCCTGACCACCTCTATTTCTGATTACGCCCCATGGATGAATACACCCAACTACGCTCCTTGCTCTTACATGATGATCAACAACGTCTGGCGAATTTAGAGCAACAGCTTGGGAATTCTGAAGCCCTGAGCCAATCCATCGCGGCGGTTTTACCGACTGCTTTGCAAAATGCCGACACTGCGCCCCTACAATCTGCACTGCAACAACCTGTAGAAAGCTGTGTTAAAGCGGCAATGCAAAAAAACCCACAAAGTTTCGTCAGACCCTTACTCCCTGCAATGGTCGCACCCGTTAGAACAGTTGTTGCCGAAGCCCTGCGCTCAATTCGTGAATATTTAAATTTACAACAACAGCAATTGACAGGCTTAGACGAAAAATCAGCCGCCCTGACTCAGCAATTAACAGAGCTGAACCATCGATTATTGCCTTTAGAAGAAACCCTGATTCGCTTTAGTGAATTGGAACAACGCTTAAACGATACCGAACATCGTACTCGCGATTTAGCCGACATTTTGCCCAATGCAATTCGTCAAGTGACTCAGCAAACAAATATGCAGCTTTCCACGCAACAAATGAAAGCGGAAGCATTGGCTGACTCACTGAAAATTCCCGTCGAACAATGTTTAAAACAATCGGTCAGTGAAGACGCACAAACTTTAGCCGACGCGCTATTTCCCGTGATGGGACCTGCGATTCGTAAATCGATTAACGAATCGATGAAAGCGATGGTGGAAAAAATCAACGTTGCGGTTGAACAAAGCATTTCCCCACAAGCGGTGGTATGGCGGATTGAATCGATTCGTCATGGTGTGCCTTATTCACAAATTGTGATGAAAAATACCTTGGTGTATCGGGTGGAACAGGTGTTCTTAATTCATCGCCAAACGGGTTTATTAGTGCAGCACGTCTCGCGTGAAGAAAGTGAAGTCACGGATAGTGATGCAGTTTCTGCCATGCTGACTGCGATTCAAGATTTTATTCGTGACTCGTTTTCATCGAATAAAAATGATGAATTAGAACGTGCTGAAGTGGGTGAATACACCGTGTGGTTGGAGCGTTCACCGTTTGCCGTGCTTGCCTGTGTGGTGCGCGGCATTGCGCCTTACGAATATAAAACTACGATGCGTATCACTTTAGAAGCGGTTCATGCGCGTTATGGATTTTTGCTGGAAAATTTTGAAGGTGACAGTGCGCCTTTAGAACCTTGTCGATCCTTATTGCAACAGGCATTACAGGTCGAAATCAAGAAAAAAGATAAAGAACATAACAATTTAAGCCGTTATTTTTCAAGAACGTTTATTGTAGTTTTGGTGTTATTAGGCTGTGGTTTAGCGGCTTGGAATTATTGGCGGTGGCAACAGGCGCAACAATTTAACAGCTATCTCGCAATGCTACACCACAGCACGGGCATTACCATTTTAGAAAGCAAAATCGAAGGCGATCATATTGTGCTGCGTGGTTTACGTGATCCGCTCGCACCCGACCCTGTGCAATTGGCACAGCAATATAATTTGAGTGCGGAGCAAGTCAGCAGTCAATGGGCATTTTATCAGGATTTAAGCCCAGAATTTGTGTTAAAACGGCTGACTGCAGCGTTAAATCCGCCAGCTAATGTGAAATTCAATTTAAATAATGGAATTTTAAAAGCTACGGGGCATGCAGATAGGATTTGGATTGATCAATTAAAACGCACAGTGTTATTGATGGCGGGGCTAACTAAGCTCGATGATAGCCAATTATTAGATAATAATGCGTATTTAGAGAAAACTCGGGAACAATTTGAAGTTTTCTTGCTCACTTTGAAAGCCACACAAGGTATTGTGGTGGTGTCTTCAGAAGTGATAAATGGGCATCGTGAAATCACAGGCTTGCGTGACCCGATTGCGGAAGACCCTGCGAAATGGTTGCCTAATTTTCAATTAGAAGACATCGCAATGAACTGGACTCCGTATCAGGATTTAACGCCGTCCTTTGTGGAAAAACGGGCGCGTTTGCGGCTGGCTGTGCCTGAAACTGTACAATTGACGGTGAAAGAGGGGCGAATGACGGTGCAAGGTTTCGCACCAAAAGCATGGATTGAACATGTACAAACTGCGTGGCAAGGCATCGCAGGTATAGAACAAGCCGATTTCAGCCAATTGTTAGAACGTGATACCTACTTACTGGCATATGCACAGCGCGAATTGTCACCACCTAAGAGTTTAAAATTAGAAGTAAAAGAAGGGATTTTAAACTTTGATGGTTGGGTTGAAGATGCCGCTTTTGCCAAAATGCAGCAAGCAGTTAAACGTCTTCAAGGTTTTGAGTCGATTAAATCACAGAATTTATTGAGTCGTGACAAGTTCCGTCAGTTGACGGTACAACGTTTAGAAAAAGTCATGGTGTATTTTAATCAAGACGCGGGTTTTAATGAGCACCAAGAAAATAATTTGCGCGGGGTTTTAGATTTGTGGCAAGGCTTGTTGACGCTCACTCCAACACCACCCCATTTGCAGCTGATTGGGCACACTGATGGTATTGGTACGCAAGAACAAAATCGTCGTTTAAGTATTCAACGTGCTGAAGCAGTTTATCGTTGGTTGGTAAATCAGGGAGTTGCTGAAGTGCAGTTAGAACTTGCTTATCCCAGTAATATTCCTTTTGGGGAAACCACGGCAAACTTTAAGGAGCGACGAGTGAGTTTTAAAGTATTGTTTTAAATTAATAAGGTGGTTTTTAAATGTGTTTGCTAAATATATTCAGATAAGATGTTTCCAAAACGGTAACATGTTGATGAAAGCTCAGTGCTGTAAATTCAGTACAGACTTTTAATAAATTAAATACTCTGTTATTTAATTTATATTTAATAAGCATCTCGTTATATGGTTTTCCTCATTTTTAAGCAGAGTTTAGGTATGAAGCAAAACCTACTGGTTTTTTAAAATTTAGCCAGTCTTGAGTCCTTCAATTCTCCGCATTTCACAGATTTTTTTCATTTACTTAATGGCAGTGATGCTCCCGCATGGAAACGAGATTATTCCCCCATAACGGACTATTCCCTACATACTGTAAAGCTTAGAATAAAATAAATGGGTACTGAGCTGCCTCAAATCATATAACTCGTAACGACAGAAAATAACACTGAGATTCTTACATCATGAACAGTGACAAGATAAAAGACATTATTTGGGCGCACAGCCTCTGGAAACAACATTTACGCAAGGCTATCGAAGGGGGCGGCAGTCATTTCACCGTTGAAGAAGCGGGTAATGATAAAAAATGCCAATTCGGTAAATGGTTAATCAGTGAAGAAGCGCAAGTGCTGCCCAATTATGCGGAGTTAGTAGAATTGCATCATCATTTTCACCAACAAGCTGCGCAAATTTTGCAACTTGCCTTAGATGGAAACCGTCATGAGGCATTAAATGCAATGGCAATGGGCAGTTATTTCAATAAATTAACTTCGCAGTTGGTGAATGCGATCAACGAAATCAATCACCATTAAAATTTTTGCCATTTCGGCATCATTTTGAATCAGGCAGTTTAAAAAAGTCTGATCATACATAACGATAAGTAATACCGAGGGAGTTGTTTCATGGAAAAACCATTAACAGGCATTCGTGTGCTGGATTTAACGCGGCTGTTGCCAGGCCCTGTGTGCACTTTGCATCTTGCCGATATGGGCGCGGATGTTATCAAAATTGAAGACACCCAAGAAGGTGATTATGCGCGTTGGATGGGTGTGATTAAACCGCGTCAATCGGGCTATTTCTTGGCGGTCAATCGTAATAAACGCGCTTTATCCTTGGATTTGCGCCATCCCAAAGGCAAGGAACTTTTTCTGAAACTTGCCAAAACAGCCGATGTGATTGTGGAAAGTTTTCGCCCCGAAGTGGTGGATAAATTGGGCATTGGCTACGAAGCCGTTAAAGCGATTAACCCCAAAGTGGTGTATTGCGCAATTACGGGTTATGGGCAAACCGGGCCGTATAAATTCCGCGCGGGACATGACTTAAATTATTGCAGTTATGCAGGCGTGGCGGATCAAATTGGCGAGCGCGGCGGCGCACCGATTATTCCTAATTTTCAAATTGCCGATTTGGCAGGTGGCGCATTGAGTGCAGCAATGGGAATTTTGGCGGCATTAATTGCGGTGTCGCGTACAGGCGTAGGCACGTATATCGATGTTTCGATGACCGATTGCACGCTGGCGCATAATGTCGTGCCCTTGTCTACTTTGGTACGCGAGGGAAAAACTCAGCCACGCGGCGAAGATTTTATCAGTGGCGCGTTGCCTTGTTATGGGGTTTATAAAACTCAAGATGCGCGTTATGTCGCGCTGTCCGCTTTAGAAGGCAAGTTCTGGCAAACTTTCTGTCACGCGGTGCAACATCCTGAATGGATTCCGCATTTATGGGTTTATGGTGAACAGGCACGACAATTACAAGCCGAAGTCGCCGCGTTGTTTGCGAGTAAAACCCAGACCCAATGGGTGGCAGCACTAACCAATGTAGATTGTTGTTTTGCCCCGATCTTAAGCTTGGAAGAGGCTCAGCACGATCCGCAATTTCAAGCACGTCAGATGTTTGTGAAAACTCAACATCCGACGGAAGGTGAAGTTTTACAGTTTGCCTTTCCGATTAAATTCAGTGCGTTTACTTGTGAAGTGGAACGTCACGCGCCCTTATTGGGCGAACACAGTGCGGAAATTGTCGCCCAATTGGGCTATGCCGCTGATGAAATTGAGCAATTGCAAACGGCAGGGGTTTTGAAAACGGCGGGGTGATTTGTCTGAATCAGGATTTTCAGGATTATCCGAATTAAGCAGGATTAAATCTTTTCTCGTTCTCATGCTGCAGCGTGGGAATGCGTGTTGCGTCGCTCCAGCGGCGCGGATT
>JBDLSS010000226.1:0-4311 GCA_039799345.1 Pseudomonadota bacterium | reverse complement strand
AATTTACGATAGAATTCGCACAACCTTTTTTCATTCGAGTTGGCTATGGATCATTTCAACCCACAAAGCATTATTGATCAGTTACGCAAGGTGCTACCTCAGCAAACACAAATGATTGCTTTACATGAGCCTTATTTTGGCGGTAATGAATGGCGGTATATTAAAGAATGTTTAGATACGGGTTGGGTTTCCTCCGTGGGAAAATTTGTCAGCCGTTTTGAACAAGATTTAGCCGCATTCACCGAAATTCCGCACGCAGTCGCCACTGTCAACGGCACCGCAGCTTTACACATCGCTCTATTATTGGCGGGTGTCACCACCTATGATGAAGTATTGACCCCAAGCTTAACCTTCGTCGCCACCACCAACGCGATTGCCTATTGTCAGGCGATTCCGCATTTTGTCGAAAGTGAAGAACGTACTTTAGGTGTCTCCCCCAGCGCGTTAGCTGCGTATTTGCAAGAAATTGCAGAAATCAAAAGTGGTGTTTGTTATAACCGCTTTACCCAACGTCCGATTAAAGCTTTATTAGTGATGCACACTTTTGGGCATCCTGTGGATTTAGATGCATTCGTTGAAATATGCGCACGCTATCATCTGGTATTAATTGAAGATGCGGCCGAGGCTTTGGGGTCGTATTACAAGGGCAAACATGTGGGTCATGTGGGGCGTTTGGCAACTTTGAGTTTTAACGGCAATAAAACCATTACCACAGGTGGCGGTGGGGCAATTTTGACTTGCGATTCCGCATTAGCGCGGCAGGCAAAACATTTGACCACCACCGCCAAAGTGGCGCATCCGTGGTTATTTACGCATGATGAAGTCGGTTATAACTATCGTTTACCGAATATTAACGCCGCGTTGGGCTGCGCCCAATTGGAACAATTGCCGAAATTTTTGGCGGCAAAACGCCAAGTTGCATTACGCTATCAAGCAGCTTTTGCAGAAAGTAGCACGGTGAAATTTGTTACAGAATCTATTGAATCAAAAAGTAATTATTGGTTAAATGCGCTCTTACTTGCACCCGAAATTGCGCAATACCGCGATGAATTACTACGGCTGAGTAATGAACAAGGTATTATGACGCGCCCGATTTGGACGCTGCAACATAAATTAGCGATGTATCAAACTTGCCCTCGAATGCCGATGCCAATTGCAGAAAGCTTAGAAGCACGTGTTTTGAATATTCCGAGCAGCCCAATTTTAGGATTGAGTGAAGCGTAATTGTACAGTGTTCCCAGTCAGCAAAGAACACTAAACAAAAGATGAGGCATATTTAACAAGGAGAGAGAAGGGGGAAATATGCACGAATTTTTAATTGGTTCTGTATTCAGCATGCTCTTAGTCATGATTACAATTTTGCTACATTACGAAGCTCTACGTATCCTTTCAATCTATTTGCCTAGGATATACATGATTCATCCGAGAATGCGCTTGATGTTAGTCATGATAGGTGTCTTTGCAGGGCATACTGTCGAAATTTGGCTATTTGGTAGTACTTATTATCTACTGGAAGTTTATTTTAAGTTGGGAAAGTTCGGGGGATTACTTACAGAAAACTTTATGGATTATGTGTATTTCTCAGCAGTGTGCTACACCTCTCTGGGTTTAGGCGATATGTATCCTTCGGGCATGTTGCGGATGTTGACAGGAGCAGAAGCCTTGGTTGGTTTGTTAATGATTGCGTGGTCAGGCTCATTCACTTACTTAGCCATGGAAAAGTTCTGGGATGTTGGCGGGCGGCGGCAATGAATCATAAGTTTAAAAGCTGAGGTGGGGAATCTAAATCTTAATTACATCCTTGATGCCTTTTAGTATTGATAAATTTGATAGTGATAAACAACTAGGGCGTGTCATCAATTAAGTTTTAACTGCACCCCACCCCTAAATCTCCTAAAGGGGACTTAAAACATTAAACATTACATAACTTGTTTGTGTTTAGCCCCCTTTAGGGGGTTGGGGGCTTCTTTAAAGGTTTTTAAACGCGCTACTTTCTGTTAAAACCTAATTGATGACTCGCCCTAGTATTTCAACTAGGTAACTCCTAATTTTCCAAGTGGCAGCTAAATGTTAGTTTTTACCCAAAAGGCTACGCAGATGACGCAATCCATTTACAGTTTACAATTACCGCCAACTTTAACCTTGGCACAGTTACACGCACTACAAACTAAATTTCAACAACATGCGACTGATAATTTGCAGCTTGATGCTGAGAGAGTTGAACATGTGGATACGGCTGCTTTACAATTGCTGCTTGCTGTCAGTCAAGTCAGCCATATTGAATGGAAAAACCCTTCACTGGTTTTGTGTGCGGCGGCTCAATCCTTAGGACTCACCCAATTGTTAAAGTTACCCCCGATTAAGCTATGATTTATCGTGAAAAAGTGGTGTTAAATCGCGAGTTTACTTTTACCCAGCATGATTTTAATTTGCTGCGTGAATTGGTGAACCACCACACAGGTATTCACCTATCCGAACATAAACAAGAAATGTTGTATAGTCGTCTTGCTAGACGTTTACGCGCCCTCAATTTAAATAGTTTTTCCAGTTATTACCAAGTGTTGCTTGAAAATGGTGGTGAAGAACTGGTGAATTTTATCAACGCAGTGACCACCAATCTGACTGCATTCTTCCGTGAAGCTCATCATTTTGAGGTCTTGGGAAACACGATTTTGCCTGAATTACTAGAACGTAAACAAGAACAGCAACGTTTACGCATTTGGTCTGCGGGCTGTGCCAGTGGCGAAGAAGCCTATTCCATTGCAATGGTGGTGAAAGAAGTCGTGCCATCTTATTGGGATGTGAAAATTTTGGCCAGTGATTTAGATTCCTTTGTTTTGGAAAAAGCACGGCTGGGGATTTACGATGGCGACAGATTGGAAGGCATATCCCCTGAACGTTTACACCGTTGGGTCAAGCGCGGTGTTGGTGGACAAGTGGGTAAGGCACATATTTCTAAAGAATTACAAGATATTATCAGTTTCCGACAATTAAATTTAATTCACGCTTGGCCAATGCGCGGCACATTCGATATTATTTTTTGTCGTAATGTGGTGATTTATTTTGATAAAAATACCCAGTCGATTTTATTTTAACGTTTTGCAGATATTCTTGAACCTGAAGCTTATTTATTCATTGGGCATTCCGAAAATTTATTTCAATTAACAGACCGTTTTCACTTATTGCAGCAAACGATTTATGTGAAAGCGTAGTGCTGAAATTATAAAAATTATCTGAATCAGGATGAACTCCTGATATTGAAGACAGTTTTTTAATTCTGAAAATCCTTTAATCCTGTAAATCCTGATTCAGATAATAAAACATTCACCGCCCCCGCAAAAATAGTGCGTCTAGCCCTGCCATATCCAAATGCACCCACGTCGGGCGACCGTGATTACATTGATTACTGCGCTCGGTTTGTTCCATTTCACGTAACAAAGCATTCATTTCCGTCAGGCTTAATTGTCGATTTGCCCGCACAGCACTGTGACAGGCAAAAGTTGATAATAATTCTTCACTCAAAGTGACTAAACGTTCACTGCGTTCAAACTGCGCAAAGTCTACCAAAATCGCTTTTAACAAGGCGGCAATATCTGCCTGTTGCAATAAATTCGGGACTTGGCGCACGCTCAAAATCTGCGGCGCGGCGCGGGTAATTTCAAAACCAAATTGTTTAAACCACGCTTGTTCCTGCTCGGCTAATTCAGCCTCGACTTCGGAAACTTCCACTTGTACGGGCACGAGTAAAGCTTGACCATGCCAAGCCTGTTGCTGCCATGCGGTTTTTAAACGTTGGTACATAATCCGTTCGTGCGCCGCATGAATATCGACCAAAACCAAGCCTTGCGTATTTTCCGCCAACAAATAAACGCCTTGTAATTGCGCCAAAGCATAGCCCAAAACGGGCGTGGCTTGCAGCGCGGGCGCGTCGTTGGACGTTTCATCCTCTTCATTAGGAATGTTCAAAGACTCTGAAAACTCACGGGGCGAAATAGCTGTTTGTGAACGTGGCGGCAAACTCGCCTGTAAATGTTGATAGCTTGCTAAAGATTCGCGCACTGCGCTTGGGGCGGGATTACGATGCGTGTTTGAAAAAGCGTATTGAGTTGGCGCGTCGCTGGTGACAATTTTGGGCTGGGGAATCGGTTGAATAGTCTGCGGCGAAGTACGATTTAAAGCTTGTTGCACGCTGTGCACCAGAAAATCATGAATCCAACCGCTTTGCGCAAAACGCACTTCACTTTTATTCGGATGCACGTTCACATCCACTTCGCTGGGGTCGAGGCTCAAATACAGCACGTAACAAGGTTG
>JBDLSS010000225.1:0-4779 GCA_039799345.1 Pseudomonadota bacterium | reverse complement strand
TGGCTGATTGCGTCAAGCAATCCGTAATGTTCCAGTACCACATATTCATCAGGTAAAACATAATCTTGCAAACTCGCAATCCCAATACGCCCGTCGCCTTTCACATTTTCAGGCGTGACTTTCACGGTAAACGGGGCTTCTCCCGCTCTTTCCACTTCCAGCGTTAAGTTTTGTTGGGGGCGACGATTAATATACTGTGCCAAGCTAATCCAGTCAGCAATCGCCAGCGCGTCAACTCGCACAATTTTATCACCGACTTTTAAACCTGCGGTTTCTGCAATGCCTTTCGGGCTAAGACTGCCCACAATCGCAGGAATTTTGGGATAAAAAGGCTTAATCCCCAATTTTTCCAGAAAATGCCCTTGCGCCAAATCGTCAATATTGAGCTTTTGTAAATCTAAATTCGCATCATATTGAATCTGCTCGCTGCCATGTTGGCGCAAACGATAAGTGACGCTGCTGTCATTGCGCGACAAACTTTGTAAAGTTTGATTGACCACGCTTTCCCAACGTTCTGCGTTATGACCATTAACCGCCATCACTTCATAATTAGGCTTAATCCCAGCTTTCGCCGCGACGCTGTCGGGAATCACTTCGCCGACCATCGCCCGCATTCCCGAAATACCCAACATAAACATAAAAATATATGCAGCAATTGCCAGCAGAAAATTAGCCACAGGCCCTGCTACCACAATCGCAGCGCGCACGCCTAAAGTTTGGCGATTGAAAGCACGATTTAATTCAGTTTCAGGAACAATGCCTTCGCGCTCATCCAACATTTGCACATAACCGCCCAGAGGAATGGCTGCAATCACGAATTCGGTGCGGTCTTTTCCGAAATGGCGTTTCCACAAAGTCGGCCCAAAGCCGATGGAAAAGCGCAAAATTTTCACGCCGAGGCGTTTGGCAACCCAATAATGCCCATATTCGTGAATCGTCACCAAGAGGGCAATTACCACGAGAAAAGCGAGTAAGCTTTGCAAGAGAGACATCATAAAGTTGTGAGTAATTCCTCAGCGAGTTGGCGAGCGCGGGCATCGTCTTCCAAAATAATTTCTAGCGTGTTTGCCGCACGTCCATTGAGACGAGATAAAGTTTGTTCAATCAATTCCGCAATCGCGGTGAAGCGCAATTTGCCTGCTAAAAATGCCTCAACCGCGATTTCATTCGCTGCGTTTAAAATGGCAGTGGTAGTGCCGCCTGCTTGCATCGCTTCATATGCCAAACGTAAACAGGGGAAACGCGCAAAATCCATCGGTTCAAATTCGAGTTTCGCAATTTCTAATAAATTCAAACGTGCCACACCCGAAGTCATGCGTTCAGGAAATGCCAAAGCGTGCGCTATCGGGGTACGCATGTCGGGGTTGCCCAACTGCGCCAATGTTGAACCGTCCACATATTCCACCATCGAATGAATCACGCTTTGCGGATGAATTAATACTTCAATGCGCTCGGGTGGCGTGTTAAATAACCAACAGGCTTCAATCACTTCCAAACCCTTATTCATCATCGTGGCAGAATCGACGGAGATTTTACGCCCCATTTTCCACTTCGGATGATTGCAGGCTTGTTCAGGAGTAACGCTGCTTAATTGTTCCAGCGGATAATTCCGAAAAGGTCCCCCCGAAGCGGTCAGCAAAATCCGACTCACACCCACAGCGGTTAAATTTTTAACCCCGTGCTGGGTAAAACTCGCGGGCATACATTGGAAAATCGCATTGTGTTCGCTGTCGATGGGCAGCAGTTGCGCGCCATGCTGATGCACGGCATCGAGAAATAATTGCCCCGACATCACCAAGGCTTCTTTATTCGCCAACAGCACCCGTTTGCCTGCTTGGGCGGCGGCTAAAGTCGGTAATAAACCCGCGCCACCGACAATCGCCGCCATCACGGTATCCACTTCGGGTAAGCTTGCGACGTGTTTTAAACCTTCCACACCACTTAAAACGGTGATTTCATCAAAGTGTGCCAAACGTGCCGCTAATTGTTCGGCGGCTGTAGCATCTGCCATCACCGCATAACGCGGTAAAAATTCAACGCATTGCTGAAATAAACGTTCGACATCTTGATTGGCAGTCAGCGCGACGACTTTGAATTGATGGGCGTGTTGCTTGATAACATCAAGCGTACTCACGCCTATGCTACCCGTCGCGCCCAAAATACAAACTCGAATCACCACACTAACCCCAACACCGTAATCCCACCGACAAACAACGGAGCGGCGGCGGTTAAGCTGTCGATGCGGTCTAAAATGCCGCCGTGACCAGGTAATAATTGGCTGCTGTCTTTAAGATTGGCTTTGCGCTTGTATAAACTTTCAAACAAGTCGCCCAAGATTGAAGCCAGCACGATGAAGATACAAAATGCCACAAAGCCCCATAATTTATAGCCTGTGAATCCGTACCATAAGCCTGCGCTCAGCGTGAATAAACTACTGAAAAACAGACCGCCTGCCACGCCTTCCCAAGTTTTTCCGGGGCTGACTTGGGCGGCTAACTTAGATTTTCCGAAACTTTTGCCGAAGAAATACGCGCCTGTGTCTGCCGTCCAAATCAACAGTAGCAGGAAGAAAACTAATTCGATGCGGGTATTGTATAAATAAAACAAACTGAACCAAGTGGGGAGCAACAGCAATATTCCAATAATGGCGTTGGTGAAATCGCTGCTGGGCAACAGGTCATTACCACATTGATATTGAATCACCCAATACAAGGCAAGCCCCCAGAACAACATACCCACGATGTTAAGCAGCAACATTAAAGGCGCGGCAACAATCCACGTTTGTGAAAATGCCATCAGCGTAAATGCAACAACGCCTGCGCCTAAAAGGCTGGCTGCATAATAGTGTCGCTGTTTACTGTCCCACAAACATAAGCCGCCCCATTCCCACGCGCTTAAGCCCACGAAAACACCAAGCATACTGACAAATAGCAGGGTAGACCCACTAAACAACACCAATAAAACCAGAGGAATAAGAATAGCTGCGGTACTCAGACGTGTTTTAAGCATTTTTATCTTGTTCGACTTGATCGCCAGTGCGCCCAAAACGGCGTTGGCGTTTGCTGAAGGATTCTAATGCACTGGCAAAAGCTTCACGCCCAAAGTCAGGCCATAGAATGTCGGTGAAATAAAACTCAGTGTAAGCCAATTGCCACAGCAAGAAGTTACTGATGCGCTGCTCGCCGCCCGTGCGGATAAATAAATCGGGTTCGGGCAATTCAGGTAAACTCAAATATTGGGCAAGTTTCGCCTCGTCAACTTCTTCAGGATTTAATTGACCAGCGGCAACTTGTCGCGCCAGCTGTTTGGCTGCCTGCACGATGTCCCAATGCCCGCCGTAATTGGCGGCAATCACCAAGGTTAAACCCGTATTATGTGCGGTTTGAGCCTCGGCTTTTAAAATTAATTGTTGTAATTCTTCAGAAAACGCGCTGCGATCCCCGATAATGCGTAAGCGCACCTTATTTTTATCTAACTTATTCACTTCCCGCTGCAAAGCGGTGGAAAATAATTGCATTAACGCAGTGACTTCGGTGGGGGGTCTGCGCCAGTTTTCGCTGCTAAAGGCAAACAGCGTCAACACTTCAATTTTTAATTCTGCGCATTGCTTAACGATTTGCCGCACCGTCTCCACACCTACGACATGTCCAGCAAAACGCGGCATCAGACGTTTTTTTGCCCAACGTCCGTTACCATCCATAATTACTGCGACATGTCGCGGTAGGCGCGAAGAGGTTTCTGTCATTTGGCTCGCCGTGGGGCTAAACTTCCATCAATTCAGCTTCTTTATCAAGCAATAATTGATCAACTTGCTTGATATATTTATCGGTGACTTTTTGTACTGCATCTTCTGCACCGCGTTCATCATCTTCTGAAATATCTTTGCTTTTCACCAAGGCTTTTAATTGCGCATTGGCATCGCGGCGAATATTACGAATCGCTACTTTAACATTTTCAGTTTCATGTTTAACCACTTTCACCAATTCGCGACGACGTTCTTCGCTCATCGGAGGCAAGGGCACACGCAGTAAATTCCCAACGTTAGTCGGATTTAAGCCTAAATCGGAATTCCGAATCGCTTTTTCCACTTCGCTGAGCATATTTTTTTCCCAAGGGGTCACCCCGAGCGTGCGATTGTCTAACACAGTAACGTTCGCAACTTGGGTTAAAGGCATGGGAGAGCCATAATAAGAAACGCTCACATGATCCAGCAAACTGGTGTGGGCGCGTCCCGTCCGAATTTTAATGAATTCACCTTTGAGGGTCTCAATGGTTTTTTTCATGCGCTCTTCAGCGTCTTTTTTGATCTCAGCAATCATGCTTATTCCTCACTGTGAATCAATGTCCCTTCTTCCTGTCCTGTGATTGCCCGCAATAAGGCACTGGGTTTCCCCATATCCAAGACCCGCAAGGGCATTTTATTATCCCGACATAAGACCACAGCGGTCGCATCCATGACCCCGAGTTGTCGGGAAAGGACTTCGTTATAACTTAAACGGCTAAAACGGACTGCGGTGGGATCACGCACGGGGTCAGACGCATAAACCCCATCAACCTTGGTGGCTTTGATCATTAAATCCGCCCCAATTTCGATGGCGCGTAAGCTTGCGGCAGAATCCGTGGTAAAAAATGGATTGCCTGTGCCCGCTGCAAAAATCACCACCCGTCCCTTTTCCAAATGGCTGATCGCACGCCGCCGTATATAGTCTTCACACACCGCATCAATGCGGATTGCAGACATCACCCGCGCATGAATACCGGCTTTTTGCAAGGCATCTT
>JBDLSS010000224.1:0-4663 GCA_039799345.1 Pseudomonadota bacterium | reverse complement strand
TGGTGAATAAGTTGCAACAACGCCAAGTAGTGAGCCGTATCAATGTCACCGACAGCGAGATTGACAGCTTTCTTGCCAATCAAGAACAGCAAGGCAACATCACCACTGAATATCACCTGCAACATATTTTGATCAGCGTGCCCGAAGGTTCAACCCCTGAAGACGTTCAAAAGAAGCAAGAACGCGCGCAAGAAATTCTCGATAAATTGAAGGCGGGCGCGGATTTCCGAGAAACAGCGGTGGCAATGTCGGATTCACAGCAAGCTTTAGGCGGCGGTGATTTGGGTTGGCACAAAAGCGGCGAATTGCCCACCAACTTTGCTGAGGCGGTCGCAAAATTACAAAAATCTGAAATCAGCCCGATTATACGCAACACGGGCGGCTTTCATATTTTGAAATTGGTGGAAAAGCGTAGCGGTGAAAAATTGGTGGTGCAACAAACCAAAGCACGCCATATTTTGGTTAAAAATAGTGAATTAGTGTCGGATAATGAAGCACGGGATCGCTTGTTAAAATTGAAAGCACGAATTGCGCAAGGCGAAGATTTTGCGAATTTGGCGCGTACCAATTCCGAAGACACAGGCTCTGCGCCTTTGGGTGGAAGTTTGGAATGGTTAAGCCCCGGCGATGTCGTTCCCGAATTTGAAGAAGTGATGAAAACCTTGGGTAAAAATCAAATTGCTGAGCCGTTTAAATCACGTTTTGGCTGGCATTTAATCCAAGTGTTAGACCGTCGCGAATATGATGATACTGATAAAGCCTTGCGTAATCGCGCGATGCAGCAGATTCGGCAACGTAAATTAAACGAAGAATTACAAAGCTGGTTGCGCCAATTGCGTGAAGAAGCTTATGTGGAATATCGTTTGCCCGCGCCATCCGCTGCAATTAACGAGGGGCCATTTAAAATTAAAGGCACGCCGCCTGCTGTGGACAATAATTAATGTTGCCGCGTCTGCTGCTGAGCACGGGTGAACCTGCGGGCATTGGCTTAGATATTAGCCTGCTGTTTGCCCAACAAGCCCAAGAAGTGCATGTGGTTGCCTTGGCTGACCCTGAAGTATTGGCAGCGCGTGCCGCCCAATTGGGTTTGAAAATTCAGTTCGATATACAGCAGCAACATGTGCCCAGCCCTCAAGTGGCGGGCGTGCTCAAAGTTCAGCCTTTAAAAGTGTGTGTGCCTGTGGAAACGGGCGTGCTAAATCCTGCTAACGCGGCTTATGTGTTGGAAATGTTGCGCACTGCCTTTTTTGCTTGCCAGTCGGGCGAGTTTGATGCGGTGGTCACTGCGCCTGTGCATAAGGGTGTGATTAATGAAGCGGGGATTGTATTTAGCGGGCATACCGAATTTTTTGCGGAGTTGGGCAAAGTTCCACAAGTGGTGATGATGTTGGCAACGCCGCATTTACGGGTGGCGTTGGTGACGACGCATTTACCCTTGCGAGAAGTGAGCGCGGCAATTACCGCTGCAAAACTCACCCAAGTGATTCGGATTTTAAATCATGATTTGCAAACTAAATTCGCGATTGCTGAACCGCGTATTTTGGTGTGTGGTTTAAATCCTCATGCGGGCGAAGGTGGGCATTTGGGGCGCGAAGAAATTGAAGTGCTTAATCCTGTGTTGGCAAATTTGCGGGCGGAAGGTTTGCATTTGACGGGCTGTGTGCCTGCGGATACCGCGTTTAATCCTGAAGCTTTACGTGGGATTGATGCTGTGCTAAGTATGTATCATGATCAAGGTTTACCTGTGCTTAAATCGCAGGGCTTTGGCGAGGCGGTGAATATTACCTTGGGCTTGCCGATTATTCGGACTTCGGTCGATCATGGTACGGCATTGAGTTTGGCGGGTACGGGTCAAGCGTCTGCGGACAGTTTACGCTGCGCGATTGCGATGGCGGCGGAAATGGTAAGACGTACAACAGATTGTTTTTAAATGTCATAGATTTCCCTGCACTGTGCTGGGTTTAACATAAGGATAGATCGATGAAATATTTAACGGGTTTACTACTGTTAATCGTGTTCACGTTTATTGCCCTCCCCTACGTGCGCTTATATCAATTGGATGATGCACTGGCAACCAATGATATGAATACTTTGAATAAGTTAGTTGATTTAGAATCTGTGCGGACGACGTATAAAAAGAGTTTGGAGTTTAAAGTCGGACGGGTAACGGGTGATGTCGCTGCTAGTTTACCTGCAAATAATGGTTTAGTGGAGTTCATGCGTGGCGGGGTGAAAGCTTTGGGGGATAAGACCCTGAATGAGGTGTTGGATATGAATTGGGTACGGACTAAATTACATCCCCAACTTGCCAACCCTAGCGAAAATAACAGTATTTGGCAAAGCATGAGTTTTGCATTTTTTGAATCCCCAAGCCATTTTATTGTGCGCATTGGTGACTTGGGTAAAAATCCCATTCATTTACGCATGACTTTGCAAGATTGGTATTGGAGAGTGACCGCGATTTATGATTAGTTAGTACGCCACATAATAGTATGGGCAGAAAATTTAGAATTTTACTGCGTCCTAGTCCCTTAAGAAGTGCTAAGTTTTTAACAGCTAGCAGCCAGTCCCAAATGATGGAGGACTGGCAATGCTGATAGTACTACCAGTCCTTAAATTTCTCTACATTCAGTTATTTAACTTATTGCGTCAACATCGTCACCATTTTATCCGTCGCCTTATAATCCGTTCCAGACCACAGCAGTTTTCCCTCAGGGCTGATAATTGCAAAATAGGGCAAACCGATTTTTAACGGACGATGTTCAGGATTTTCTCGAAAAGCTTCAAATTCGGGTTCTTTATCCACCAATTTCACCGCAATCGCTTTTTCCCGCAACGCCTGATTTAACGCCGTATTATTAGCGGCTTCTTCCTTAAATGCCGCACAATTGGCACACCAACTGGCATAAAAATCAATAAATAAGGGTTTGCCTGTTTGTTGAGCCAACTTCTGTGCTTCTTTAAAACTGCGATGCCACGCAATGCCCGATTCTTGTTGAATTCCCGAAACCACTGTTTCAGATGCGGTAGGGCGATTATTTGCAGAATTTATCAGCGGCATTTGCCCCAAACTTGCCACCACCAACCATACCCCAACAATTAAAGAAATCACGCCCAGAAAATGGTGCATTTTTTCATTGGGTTGCGCGTCCTGTGGTAATAAACTCAACACGTTACAATGCACGACCGCAGTCCACACCCCTACAATTCCGAGCGTCAATGCCAAAGCCGTCGCTTGTTCCACGCCCAACACGCCCAAACCCTTGCTCAAATACACATAAGCAAAATATAAAATCATCAAGCCAAAGGTATATTTAATCTTGTTCATCCAATAGCCAGAGCGCGGTAATTTCTTAAATTTCAACACACTGACCAAGAAAAATGGTAAACCTACGCCTAATCCAAAGCCCGCCATCATCACGCTGCCTTGTGCGGAAATGGTAAATTTATCCCAAAAACTCAAGCTTTGATTTAAAACCACTAAAGCTGCCGATTTCTCAGCAATATGGTCCGCCACTTGCAGCAATAAGGCGAACACGATTGGACCAACGCAGGGTGAAATCACCAAGCCTGCCACACTGCCCATCAACCAAGTCCCTGTTAAACCTTTAATTTGTGATGAGTTTTGGTCTAAAGCATTCACTTCATTTTGCATGAAACCCAATTCGTAAAACCCTAATAAGGCAATTCCGAAAAAGGCAAAAAATAGGGCGAATAAAATATTCACAAATGCGGATTGCATGAAAGTGTTGAACGCGCCGCCCGTCATGCCTGCAATTAAACCTAACATCATATAAGTGCCGATAATTCCGATTAAATACACTAAAGCGTGATATTTCTCGGCTTTGGCAACACCGCCCGCACGACTGACAATAAACATCGAAGTAATCGGCAACATTGGATAAACGCAGGGGGTAGCAACTGAAAGCACGCCTGCCATAAACATTAAAGCGAACATAATGAAAGTATTATGTTTATTAAGTTCAAAAACTTGCACCAAGCTTTCCATGAAACTGCTTTCAACGGCGGTACTGGGCGCGGTTTGAACCATATTTGCCGCGCTCGCGGCTGGTAAATTCAAATCAAGTTTTACGGTTTGGGGACGATAACACACATGGCTTAATTCGTTGCAAAGCTGATATTGCACTGCCAATTGAGCGGCTTCAATTTTAGCTAAAGAACGTGTTTGTGCCAGTGTCAGCGTAAATTGATTTTTATCGCGTAAAACAGTGGCTTTAACACTGCTATCATAAATTCCTGCAGGTTTTTGCAATTTTTGAATTGAAAACCCTGCGGCGGTCAGTTTTTCATCCAGCGTAATATTGACGGGAATATAAATGGACTCGTCACCCTTGTCTAAATAGGCGTGGTGGTCTTTGGGAACGCTCAAGCTAAGTGAATATTGTCCGCCTGTGAGCGCAGTGAGATTGACTTCGGCTTTGGGCACTTCGGCATGAGCTGCACCGATTGCTAAGAGCCAGAACATGATGATAAAGCTTAATTTTTTCATGAGGATTCGGAAGGGTTGAGTTAGGAAAAATCTTAAAGAAGCCCCCAACCCCCTAAAGGGGAGGGCTGAATCATTAACGTTATTTAATTTATAGAACATTAGGTTAAGCTACTTTCTGCTGTTTCTTTTTGAGGCTATTAGAAAAAACTCACT
>JBDLSS010000223.1:0-4867 GCA_039799345.1 Pseudomonadota bacterium | reverse complement strand
TAAAGTTTAGTAGTATATTCTAATTTACTGGATGTTAGCCTGTACATGGTTTTGGGTTATTTACTGTTCAAGACCTGCACGGTTTTAAAAACTGAGCAGGTCTTCACACACAGCCTGCTTTATTTACTTTACTTGTCCCATTGCGGTAAAGCTCTTGATAAAAGGGCCTGCCATGCGGGGGTCTTTGACCATTGCCATATAATCGCCAATCTTAAACTTCAATTTGCCCGTGGTGTACGCTATCCCCAAGCCCATCATTCCAATGCCCTTATTCAGCCATTTATCCCAACTGTCACGGGTGGCGCGTAAATCCCAATTTAAATCTTCGCCCTGATACTTACCCGCTTTAACCACACGCCCATTTTCAACCACCAATACGCCAGAAGGCAATTCTTCCGTGTCGAAACCATAGGCAATGGTTGAGGTGAAATTAATAGCCGCTAAAGCCTCAGCTAATTCAGGGTCAGCATTCCATGCTTGCATATAAGCCTTCATCCACTCATCTGAAAATAATTCAGCCATGATTTTCTCCTTGTTTTTAGATTAGAATACGGGTATTCAAAGGGGGTAAAACTGCGCCGTTAATAAAAAACAGCAGTGTATAATTATTTCTGGTAAGCTGTTTACCGCTTGCGAGAACTCCGATTTATGTCTATAAATCTGCCTCAAACTAAGCTTTTTATACTAACAACAAGCCTTCCCTAAAGCCAGTCTCCTTAGGGAAACTTTATCGCATCTCCCCTAAACTTTTTTGTATAACCTTAGGAAATTGTTATGAGTTTTATTACCGTTGGTAATGCCCTCGGCTGCACCATCAATTCACACCGTAGCGGGTGGGATGGCAATATTTGTAAAAATGCAGAAACTTGGAATTGTTCAGCAAAACAACAGTTTCGTACTGATTATTGTCAACAAGGCGATCCACGTTGTTACCATATTCATATTTTTGAAGATCATGATCCGCATTGTTTAATTGACGATTTAGGCATTGGATGGTTATTAGAACCCTATCCTGAAGCTTTAAACAATCAAATTTTGCTATTTTGGGGAAAACGCTTTCAAGAACCGCGTGGTATCAGTGAAATTACCACCCGCCCTAAAGATTATGTTTTTGGTGCGTATCGGGTTCGCAGTGTTTCTCAGCAAAAAATCAATGAATTTAAAACCTTGTGGAGAATAGAGCCTTATCCTGATGGATGGACTCGTTTTCAACTGCCGCATATTTTAACCGTCTATTATAAAAGTATTTTGGGCGGGGTCTATTTGAAAGAAGTCAATCGGGTGGCTGTGGAAAATATGTTTGAAAAAGCAGCCGAGCAAGCCAACAGTCCTAATCCAAATTGGCATGATCCCCACGATATTGAACGTTTCAATTACTTCCATGAACATTTGTCCGAATGGCTCGAAGCAGGCAAAGACAACGCGCAACATATTCAAGAATTGATGCACGATACCCCCGCGCGAAATTATGGGCGCAGCCTGCCCATGTTGCCGCAAACAACTTCCAGCAGCAATGGCATCATCAGTGGCAGCAGCGGTATTCTTCGCCCTTCCAGTCCCTTTGATGAACTGAAGAATTTTGAGGCGCGTAAAGCCCCCGTCACGCCTATCAACCCAAATTTGGTCAAGCCGCAATTACCGCGTAGCAATATAGAACCGCTGTCACCCAGCTATCCCTTGCTTGAAAAAGACAGCGGGCGCGGCGAGAAAATCAAAGCGGTTTACAGCAAAGACGTGTTAGAAGCGATTATGGCAGTGTCTTTGACCAAGAATATTTTAATTCTCACGGGCAATCCGGGCGTGGGGAAAAGTACACTGGCAATTGATTTAATCGACGATGCCGAGCGTAAATTAATCGTGCCTGTGGGTTCAACCTGGCGCGGACGTGAAGATTTACTGGGTTATGTAAACCCCATCAGCAATGAATTTGAACCCACAGAATTCACCAAATTCCTTGCCAAAGCCGAAGCTGCTTGGCGCAAGGGTGACAAACGCACCTATTTAGTGATTTTTGAAGAGTTTAATCTTAGCCAGCCTGAATATTGGTTTGCGGATATTTTGGTACGCTCGCAATATCCCGACGACCAAGAAAAGTTACGCACCATTGAATTAGGTGGCAAAAGCATTCGCGGTGTCGCCAATACCAGCCGTATTTTAATCACCCCCACTTTGCGTTTTGTGGCAACGATTAACAATGACCACACCACTTTATCCTTATCGCCTCGGGTATTAGACCGCGCCTCCATTGTAGAACTGACTTTAGAACCCCGCGCTACGATTGAACGTGCGCGTTTATATTTAGAAGAAATGCAAATCATGGCGATTGAAGAACTCGATGCCTTGTTAAAATACAAAGGCGCGATGTTCTCATTGCGGGCGGCAGAATCTTTGCGCCGCTGTTTGGACAATTTGCAAACCTTGGAAATGAACAGCCCTTGGGACGCGCTCGACATCGTGCTGTTGCAGCAAGTGTTGACCAAAGTGCGTTTAATGGTGGGCGATCCTTCCAATGACAGCTTAATGCAAAGCCTTGAAGATTGGAGCGAAAGCTACGGTAAATATTTACGCAAATGCGCAAATTTAATTAATTCGTGGGCAGAAGCCTTAAAAGATGGTCGGGATGTGATTCAAGCGTGAACCCGTTTATTCAGCAACTGGTTGATGATTTAAAAGACTTTTCAGCGGAATTACTTGCACCGGGTTTACACAATCCGCAGCAAGTGCCTGCTGGATTAGTCACTGTCTCCAATACTGCCGCCTTATTGAAATCTATCGAGTTTTTGACAGCCTTGCTGCCAAAATTGGTGGACGAATTACAAACCACGGAAGCCTCGCGCACGGTAATGTTGCATTATACTTCCGTGCCTAAACGCGCCAGTTTGTCGCGCCGCCCCAGCGATTATCAAGAAGATGCGCATAAAAATTTATTACCCGCACGCTGGCTGACGACTTTGCCCGTGGCGGAAATTGATATTCGTCCGTTGCGTTGGCTGTTGTATTTATTGGAATTGCAGCAAAGTGCCTTAAGTAATTTACGCACCCGCACCACCAAATATATTGATAATTCTTTGCTCACCCAGCAGGGCAGTTCCAGTTACGCCCAAAGTGACCGCGCGACTTTATTAGATATGCGTACCCGTTTAGAAGAGGCGCAAACGCGGCTCGAACATGCACGTTTAGCCTTAATGCGCGATGTGCATGTGCGCTTTTCGGCTTCACAAACCATTCCGCATCCTTATCCACGTTCGCCTGCGTGGTCGCATTTACGCTTATATGCGCAGCAACTGATTAATCCGACTGAATATTTACCCAGTTTCTTACACAATTTATTGTATCGAACTTTGGAAATTGCCGACACTCCGTATTTATATCAGCGTTGGTGTGGGGTGAAGTTGCTGAATGCTTTGGAAACTTTGGGCTGGATTTGTTATGACGACCCTGTCGGCGCGTTATTTTTGGGCGGCGAAGTGCGTTTAAATAAACAAGATGTGCAGATTAGTTTGTGGGTGGAGCCGCGTTTTTCCAAGCGCAAAGCCCATCCTAGCGGCTTTATTTGTAAAGAAGTTGCTGAAACTCATCCTGATTATTTTATTGTCACGCCCGGCCCGCATGGGGTGGATGATGCCTTTATTTTAGACCCGACCACCAGCGCGGCATCGGGGGTACGTGAGGGCAAGGGTAAATATTTAGACACGATTGAGTCCTTGGAAATGCTGACAGTGGCGGGTGTGCCTGTGGTGCGTAATCCGATTCGTGCCTGGTCAGCCGCGCCGTTACACACGCCGCATTGTGAACTTGGGGATATTGAAGGGCGCACGGGCACAATTCCGATGCACCCTTTAGATTGGAGTCCGCATCCTTTATTAGCATGGTTGCGCGATGTCGAAGCCTATGCGCTGGCGTGGGGAAAACTGCGGGTATAATTTAAACAATCCCCTAAAGGGGAGGGCTTCATCTTTAACGGTTATTGTTCATGATTGAGATTGAGACTTTAAGAAAACGGGCGATAAAGTTTGCGAAAGACTTTGAGCAAACCACTTCCGAAAAACGCAATGATCAAAATTTCATGCGCGGCTTGCTGTGCGATATTTTTGAAATTAGCTCGAACCGCATTGAGTGGCAATATCCTGTTAAGGAACATAAAACTACGCGTTTTATTGATGGTTTGCTGCTCGGCACTTTACTCATTGAAATGAAGACGGCGGGTAAGGATTTAGATGAGGCTTATTTACAAGCGATTAATTATGTAAGCTTAATTGAAGAAAAACACCGTCCCCATTACATTTTGGTCAGTGATTTTCAAAATCTGCATTTATACGACCGTTTGACGGGTGAGCCACGTGTTGAAATTAAGTTGGCAGAGTTGCCGCAGCAGATTGAGTTTTTTAGGTTTTTAGAAGGTTATCAAATCGCTGCGATTAAGAAACAAGAGCATATTAATAAAGCCGCAGCGGAAAAAATGGCAGGTTTGCATGATGCGATTAAAGCGACAGGTTACACGGGCAAAGATTTAGAAACTTATTTGGTGCGTTTGTTATTTTGTTTATTTGCAGATAGTACGGGTTTATTTGGGGAAAATAATCAGTTTTTGAATTATTTGCTGCATTATACCAAGACAGATGGCTCGGATTTACACGGGGCATTGAGCAAATTATTTGATACTTTGAACACGCCCGATGCTGAATATTTGGCAAGAAATCTCGCGTATCGTGGCAAGAAACGTTTAACGAATTTGCCCGAGCATTTGAATAAATTTACTTATATCAATGGCTTATTATTTAACGGCATTTTAGGCGAATGTTATTTTGATGAAGCGGCACGCAATACTTTAATTGAATGTGCTCAGTTAGATTGGAGCGAAATCAGT
>JBDLSS010000222.1:0-3598 GCA_039799345.1 Pseudomonadota bacterium | reverse complement strand
ATCCGTATGTCGCTCAATGCACCATAGAAAGGCGTTCCTCCTAATCTTACGCGCCCACCAATTAACAAATAGTGACCTAAGTAAGATTCGTCAAATGCAACAAGGTCCGAGTTTGCATATATAGCCCGATCTGGGTACAGGGTTGACTTAACCAAGTTGCCATTGATGTAAACACTGGTAATGCTGCCCTTATCAAACTGCAGTGCGACATGCGTCCATTGGTTTGCTTGAATCTTGACGTCTGTGTTTATCCATTGCCAACTGTTCGTTTTCGCAGAAAGCGTACCTATCGCAAATTGTAGCGTTCCATCTCGCACCGCAAGCGCGTACATATTTTCCCGCATGAAAATAACGCATTCACTGTAATCGGTATAAGTATTCGGACAACTTCCCGCCCAATTTATCCATGCCGTGATTGTAAAGGGATCAACATCAAAAGGCCGCGTGTATGCTAGGAGGACAGAAGAGGTTTTACCATTGAACTGTAAAGCTCCATTGGTTTGGTTAAAACGATCCGTTGTGGGTGTAACCTCAGTCATTGTGCCGTGATACCCATTGCCACTGGCATCATTGGCATCGCCATGCAGCGGGTAATATGCCACCAATCCCCTTGAGAGCGCATTCGTTGCAGGAATATTGTCAGCAGCATGAACCCATAACGAACATAAGCACAAGGCACAGATTAAGTATCTAAGTTTCATAAAAATGTCCTTACTAAAAATCGTTATCAGTAATTCTAGTCTAGTTAGCCGCGTAGGTTGCCATCGGTATTCCAAAATGATGTTCTCATCAAAACTATATTTGTCGCTTTGTATGAGTGGGTCGCTAACCTAGCCTGTTAAGAAAGAGAGCTTGAGAATAATTTAGGAATTGTATGCAACGTAGCGGAAATTTAGACGAACTCAAAAGCTGCTAGATTTTTAAAACCTAGCAGCTCTGACACGCGAGGTAACTTGTGGGTGCGGGGTAGTGAGGCATTACTTAAATCTCTAAATCATCGCCTGCATGAGTCATTGCAATGCGTTGACGTTCACAAAAATCATCTGCCGCATTGTAACCTTGCATTTTTAAACTATGATTTCTTACCGCACATTCCAACAACACCGCAAGATTTCGTCCTGGTGCCACAGGCAAACCCACTTCAGGAATATCCACATCGAGCACGCGGCGGGTACGATAATCACCTTGCAAACGGTCAATTTTTTGCAACCGCTCAGGGGTCATGTGTTCTAACTGCACGATAAGTCTTAAATATTTATCTTTTTTGACGGCACTGTCACCGAATAAAGCCTGTACGTTCAAAATTCCTAAACCACGCACTTCTAAAAATGGAGTCATTCCCAAAGGGCAAGCCCCACTGATAATATGCGGTGCGATTTTGGAAAATTCGGGCGCGTCATCAGCAACCAAACGGTGTCCACGGCTCACCAATTCTAAGGCTAATTCACTTTTACCTGTGCCACTGTCGCCCATGATTAACACTCCCATCCCCAGCACGTCCATAAACACGCCGTGTAAAGTCACACGTTTCGCCATGCGCCGCGCAAAACTGGTGTGCAGATAATTAATCACATTTTCCCCCATCAATTGTGAGGTAAAGAGCGGGATTTGATAACGTTCTGCGTAATAATTTAAGTCCGCAGGAATATTATTGCTATCCACAATGATGATGCAGGCAAGATTCCGATTGGTAAATAATTGATTCAGAGCTTCATGATAGGCATTACGATCCAGCGTTTCTAAATAGCTGAATTCATACAAGCCAATGATTTGAATTTGATGCGGATGAATTAAATTCATGTAGCCGACATTGGCAAGACGTTGTTCGGTTTCGAGCACGATGCCACGCACCCCGCCTTGTTCTCCCGCCCGCCAACTTAACAGTAAATCGTCACCATAACTGCGGTATAACTCATTGATACTGAGCCGCATTCTCTTTCATCCTAAACGTCATCGTGTAGAAAATTATTGGAAATTTCGGGGGGAACGGTGCACACAAAAAAGGTCACAAAGCGATATTGAACTTTGTGACCTGTGGATGAGAGCTTATTCGACAGGTTGACTCTTCACGCCACCATCGGCTTGATGATGGTCGGTGATTTTTTCCTTGTGCTTCTTGATTTGACGGTCAAGCTTGTCTACCAAGGCATCAATTGCAGCATACATGTCTTCACTTTCGGCATTGGCAAACAAATTCGCGCCACTGACATGCATCGTCGCTTCAGCTTTCTGACGGGTCTTCTCAACACTCAGCACCACGTGCATATTGGTTACATGGTCGAAATGACGTTGTAAACGTTCCATTTTCGTGGTGACGTAACTCCGTAACGCTGGGGTTATTTCAATGTGGTGTCCGCTAAGATTGAGTTGCATTTTGTCATGCTCCTTTTTTTGTATTGTTATGCTAAACGTTTACGTTCGTTAGAGGGAGGAATCACCATCGCCTCACGATATTTTGCCACCGTGCGACGTGCAACATTAATTCCCCGATTGGATAAAATGTCAGCGATTTTACTATCACTGAGCGGTTTCGCGCTACTTTCAGACGCAATTAACTTCTTGATAAGGGCTCGAATGGCAGTAGAAGAGCATTCGCCGCCATTATTCGTGCTCACATGGCTTGAGAAAAAGTATTTCAGCTCAAAAATTCCGCGCGGTGTATGCAAATATTTTTGCGTGGTGACCCGCGAAATCGTGGATTCGTGCATTTCTAATTCACTGGCGATGTCGTGTAACACCAAGGGTTTCATCGCCTCATCGCCGTATTCTAAGAATTCACTTTGCTTATCGACAATGCACTTTGCCACTTTGAGTAAGGTTTCATGCCGACTTTGTAAGCTTTTAATGAACCAGCGGGCTTCTTGCAAATGATTTTTTAAACTGCTGGTCTCTTCGCGGGTTTTGCAACGCGACACTAAACTTGCGTAATAACTGTTAATTCGTAGTTTGGGGGCGATTTCTGCATTGAGTTCGACCCGCCACACGCCTTTCACTTTGCGCACAAACACATCAGGTACGACATAGGTTGCTTGATGATTGCCCAATTGTCCGCCTGGGCGTGGGTTCAACGACTGAATCAAGCTGACAATCGGTTGTAATTCTTCACGGCTTAGCTTCATGCGCTTGCTGAGTTGCACATAATCGTGTGCGCCCAAAATTTCTAAATAATCTTTGGCTAAATGTTTTGCCTCAGCCAGCCACGGGGTGTCTTGGGGCAAAGCTGAGAGTTGCAATACTAAACATTCACCGAGCGAACGGGCGGCAATCCCAATCGGGTCAAAATGTTGTAAGCGATGCAGCACGGCTTCAATTTCATCAATTTCTACGCCTTCGTCTACGCTTTGAATGATGTCTTCTAAAGGAATATGCAAATAACCATCATCATCTAAAGCATGAATAATTGCATGGGCAACCGCGCGGTCAGTGTCACTGAACGGGGTTAATTCCAATTGCCACAGCAAATGCTCGCGTAGGGTTTCTTCTGTATTATTTTGATTAAAAATATCTTTGCCCGAACTGTCACCGTTGGGGTAATCGCTGTGATTGGGCAGACCTTCATAAATATCATCCCAAGAACTGTCTACTGACAAATCTTCAG
>JBDLSS010000221.1:0-2723 GCA_039799345.1 Pseudomonadota bacterium | reverse complement strand
CGTTTTTGTTCTGCGAGACTTTGCAAACAACGATTAAGCTGGTGAGGACGATCTTTGGTACGAATAATAATCGCAATTGTGAGCGGGGCAAGCGGTTTACGGTGGCGATAAATCTGGGGGCGCGACGTTGAGGCAGTCATCAAAATTCCTTAAATTTTAGTCGGTAATAGCCAGTTTTTAGAAGCGTTTAGTGGCAAAACAGTTCTTTTATAATAAAGGCTTCGATAAGCACCGATTTTAACATAAGTATTTTTGCCTGCGCGGGTGGATTATTAGAATCAAGATTGACAGCATTATCTAAATTCAACAGAATTAAGTTTTCAATATCAGTACGCACGAGCATAGGAGTTACGCAGTTGAAACACTAATTTTATTGACAACAAGTTAGTATTGTGCGCGGTATAATAATTTTTCGAATATAATAAAATAGTTACAGATTAAACTGCCTAACCCCGAAAGAAATTGAAAATTTCCCTTCCTTATTCCTAAACATCGTCCGTTTTATTCGATACGGTGACAATCCATTCAGATAATTGCAATTAAACTGTCATTAAACTTCAATGGTTCTGTCATAAATCTATCCCACAATAGAAAAGATTATATCTACATGGGGAAAGAAAATGACGAAAGCTATGCGTATGTTACCGCTTGCCATTGCTGGCGTATTGGGTTTACAGGGCTGCAATAATGACGGTGACACAGCACAAGTCACTGCAAAAAGCGTGGAGTTTGTTGGAATGACTGCGCCTAGCACTGATGCTGAAATGGCAAAAACTTACAGCACAGCCGTCGCTAAAGTTACTTATAGCGACAGCTCTGTCAAAGAAATTTCTCTGAATTATAAAACCCTACTGTTAAATACGGACGTATTTAATGGCAAACCTATCGGTGGTATCAGCGACGTTTCGGGCAATCCTATTTACGATAACAGCATTCCCAGCTCTTCCAGTCAATTTATTTCCGACACGCCAGACGGTAACAGTTTATTACAAGTTGCGGGTGCTGCTGCCACAGGAAAAGGTGGCAATCCTTTATTTTTGGTGAATCATTTCGAATATGTAACCACTAATAACAAGGGTTATGCTGAAAATAATGCTGCTGCAAACGATATGTATCAACGTTTGCCGATGCACATGGGTTTAAGCACCATTGATCAAAATACTAGCAGCGGAGATTTAAGCGTTGTCACCGCACGCCCGATCAGCTTTGCCAGTGTTGATGGATTATGGACACCTTGCGCTGCTTCCTTGTCCCCATGGAATACCCATTTAGGCAGCGAAGAATACGAACCTGATGCCCGCGCTTGGGAAAAAAGCCCCGTCTCTACGGACAAACTGTATTCCTTCCTCAACAGCTATTTTCAAGACCCCACAAAATTTGGTAGCTCCGCCCCTTATCACTACGGTCTAGTCCCTGAAGTCACCGTGAAAGCCGATGGCTCAACCCAAGTTGTCAAACATTATGCGATGGGTCGGGTTGCTCGCGAATTGGTGCAAGTCATGCCTGACAAACGCACCATTTATCAAGGGGATGATGGTAATTACACCATGATGGTGATGTTTGTCGCAGATAAAGAAAATGACTTATCCGCAGGCACTTTATACGCAGCAAAATGGACGCAATTACCCGATGCCCAAGGCGGCAATCTCAACGGTGGCAAGGCAACTTTAACGTGGATTCGTTTAGGCAATTCCAACGATTCTGAAATTAAAACTTTAGTTGATAGTGGCATTAAATTTTCGGATATATTTGAAACTGCGGATAAAGCCACTTCTGGTTTCACCACCATTAAAACTTATCCCGGTGTTGTCGAATATTTGCGCGTGAAGTCTGGAATGGAAAAAGCTGCCGCGTTTTTGGAAACCCGTCGTTATGGCGCAATTTTGGGCGCGACTTCAGAGTTCAATAAGTTTGAAGGAGTCACGGTCAACGCGAAAGATAAAAAAGTCTATTTTGCAATGTCTTACATCGAAAAAAGCATGTTGACCAATGCCAGCGATCCTGTGGATGATATTCATGTGAATCAAATCAGCTCGGGCGCGGTGTATGAATTGGCACTCAGCTCAGGCATGAAAGATACGCAAGGCAACAGCATCAACAGCGATTATGTGGGTAGCAGTATTGCTGTGCCCAGCGAATTGTACGGCATTGATTTGAGCACGCCTGATGGGGTGGGCAATACTGCGGATGTAAACCGTTTAGCAAATCCTGATAACCTGAAGTTTTCGGAAAAATACCGCACGTTATTTGTCGGTGAAGACAGCGGAATGCACGTAAATAATTTCTTGTGGGCATTTAATATTGATACCCGTAAATTATCACGGATTCTTTCTTTACCTGCGGGTGCGGAATCTACGGGATTACAAGCGGTTGATAATATAAATAACTTTAGTTATGTGATGAGTAGTTATCAGCACGCGGGAGATTACACTGGCAAACCCAGTGCAGACACGAAAACGCGTTTAGATGCCTTGATTAACAAGCGTCAAGCCGCTATCGGTTATTTAGCTTTACCTTTCCTTCCGTAACAATACCTCTTTCCCCTTCTTATTTAGGCACTTCAAGCGTCTCGCCCTATTACTTTGGTAATGGGGCGTTTTTTTATTGATGTAGGAGTTACCCAGTTCAATCATTAACTATTTGATTTTACTAGAAATATAATTATGCAGCGTATAATGCTAACTCATTGAAAATAAATTAATTAACCCGAGTTCGGGATAAGA
>JBDLSS010000220.1:0-3955 GCA_039799345.1 Pseudomonadota bacterium | reverse complement strand
GTTTGGAAATTTCAGTGATAATTTTTACAAATTAATTACCCAAGCACGTCGTAGCCAAGCGATAACAAAAACGATTGTGTTGGGCACGACCACTGAGTTTATGAATGGCGAACTGTATCTAGAACAGTATTATAAAACCAAAGGCTTGCGTTATATTCCGATTTTGCCGACCCGCGCTAAAAATTTTATCGTGCGTGATAATCGGATGTTCATTGAAGAAGCGGGCGAAACCTATCCCATTGACATCATGAATTCAGAAGAATTTACCCGTCATTTACCTAAAGTGGAACTGCCCAAAATTGCGCAAGGTTCAGTCGATGGAAAATTTTGGATTGAAGTACCGTTGAATTATATTTATCGGCAAAAATGGGGTTTAGCTTTGCCGTTTATGCCTGAATATCAACATTTATTCAGTGATAGAGTACGGCAATTAGTGCCTGCTACGGTGTTATTGAATGGACTACATTTGAGTCCGTTAATTCCGTATCTGGATCATCCACAACGTGAACAATTGGCAAACGTGAAAACGATGGATGACCTTGCCAGTTTGCCCACAGCATTGCGTAAATCTTTGATTGTAAAATGTGGCGGTGGTTCAGAATTGCATTATCGCAGCAAAGGCGTGTACAAATTAGGTAGTGCGAAAAGCTATGATTTAAAGATTCTGGAATTTATTGAAAAACGGATGCAAGAACATCAAGAACCGTGGATTGTGCAGCATTATGTCAAGGCTAAATATGACGTGCCTGTGGCGATGCCCTGGGATTTGGATAAGGTGGAAATGATTGAAGCGCATGCGCGTTTTATGATTTTTGGGGGACGTATTGACGGGCACGAACCGATGATTTTGGGCGGTAATGGTAATTATGGACGCTACTGGAAGGTGTGTGGGCGTTCCGTCAACAAGAATCAGAATAATGAACAAGCCACGGGCTTTAATGATATGCGGGTGGTAAATTCTTAAATTAATCTAGGGCGTGTGATCAATTAAGTTTTAACTGCGCCGCAACCCCCTAAAGAAGGCTAAACCTTAAAACCAGCCTTTAAATCCCCCAAAGGGGACTTAAAATATTAAATAACTTGTTTGTGTTTAGCCTCCTTTAGGGGGATGGCTTAATCATTGTCGTTTATTCCATTTAGGAACATTAGGTTATATATACTTATTGGTGCAGGTTTTTAACCTGCACCATAACTTTTCGGTTTATTCTGACGTTCTCAAATGTTCCAGTCGGGGTTATAAACCCCGACTGGCTAGGGTTCTGACTTCCCAATATTTTTCACATGAGTATTGTCTCTTTTAAAAGACATCATAATTATTATTAAAATCAATTTGTTAAGCTTTTAAAGCAAAAAGCTTGTCTCTTATTAGAGACAAAAAATAAAAAAACTACTATGCAGGCACAATCAAAACAAAAATAATATATTGATTATTATAAATAATATTTATATGGCATAGGCATTGCTTACAAATAAAATAACAATAAAAGTTCTCTAACAACGACACCCTCTAGGAGGTTTTCACATGAAATCATTAAGTACTTTAGTATTAGCATTATTCTTAGGTAGTAGCGTCAGCGTGTTCGCAGCCGAAGCTCCAGCCAAGAAAGAAGAGCCTAAAGCAGCACCTGCTGCTAAAAAAGAAGAACACAAAAAACCTGAAGTTAAACCCGCTGCTGCTCCTGCAAAAGAAGTGAAGCCAGCCGCCGCTCCTGTTAAGAAAGAAGACGTCAAACCAGCTGCTAAATAATCAGCATCTGAAAACTACAGCAGGGATGCTGTAGTCCATAAAAATCAGGATGGTAAGTTTAAATTAACCACGCTGTCGTCAGTATCTTAGGAGGTTTTGAATGAAATTATTAAGCACTTTGGTAATGTCCGCTTTTTTAGCTGCTTCTGTTACGCCTACTTTTGCTGCTGAATCTGCGAAAAAAGTTGTAAAAAAAGAAGTTACGAAGAAAATTGTAAAAAAAGAATTTACAAAAAAAGAAATCAAGAAAAAATAATACAAAGCCGTAAAACAATCAGTTTAATTTATAAGTCATATGGATATGACTTGTTAAACCTCGTACCGTTACCTTGTTGATAATGATGTTTAACCGCTTCATTATCATCTATTCTTCGGCAAAGGATTGCCGAATTTCTATTTCGCCCCCGCATGAAATTGCTTGTATTTGCAACCGCTTTGGCGAGCACTTATTTTGGAGATTTATACATGAAATCATTGACTACATTAGCAGTTGCTTTAGTTTTAGGTAGCAGTATGAATGTTATGGCTGCTGAAGACGCTAAGCCCGTTGAAGCCGCCCCTGCGGCAGCACCAGCTTCTACTCCTACCAAAACAGATGCCGCGCCTGAAAAAACTGGCGATCATCACAAAGACGGTAAGAAAGACGAACACAAAGATGGCGACCATAAAATGGGCGACCACAAAGACGGTAAGAAAGACGGTCACAAAGATGGCGACCATAAAGACGGTAAGAAAGACGGTCACAAAGATGACGACCATAAAATGGGCGACCACAAAGACGGTAAGAAAGATGGTCACAAAGATGGCGACCATAAAATGGGTGACCATAAAGACGGTAAGAAAGACGGTCACAAAGATGGCGACCACAAGAAAGATGAACATGGCATGAAAGACGCGCCAAAGAAAGACGAAAAGAAATAATTAACGTCTGAAGACTACAGTAAGGATGCTGTAGTCTGAAATAAAAGGATTGATACCCTGTTAGCCCTCTATTTCATAATTATTCCAGGAGAATTCAAATGAAATTATTAAGCACTTTAGTCATGGCTGCTTTCTTAGTAGGTAACGTAGCACCTGCATTTGCTGCTGAATCTGTTGCAAAATCTGCAGCTGAAAAGCCCGCAAAAGCTAAAAAACCTGCAAAAGCAAAGAAACCCGCTGCTGATGCCAAAAAGCCTGCCGAAGCCAAAGCAAAGTAAGCCGCTTACCCCGATGAGTCATAAGGATGTGATTCATTACACCTCGTACCGTATTATTAAGAATAATAAAGTCTAAACTCTTTATTATTTTGGGTTGTTGGGTAAAAACTTGTCAATTTCACCTACGTTTTAAAACCCATTTTGCTTAGTTTTTGAATTACAAACGCGCTCCTTTCGTCTATAACGATAGGGGCGCATTTGTTTTATGCTTTCACCAATTTAACGTTCTACAAAGGCACGTTCAATCACATAATCTCCCGGTTCGCCAATACCAGGAGAAATGGTGAAGCCACGTGCATCCAACATTTTACTGGTGTCTGCCAACATGTGAGGGCTGCCGCAAATCATGGCGCGGTCGTGGGTAGGATTTAGTGCTGGTAAGCCAATGTCGGTAAATAATTTGCCCGATTCGACTAATTCAGTTAAGCGTCCTTGATTGCGGAAAGGCTCACGGGTAACGCTGGGATAATAAATTAATTGATTGCGTACGTATTCGCCTAAAAACTCATCTTCGGGCAATTCGTGGGTAATGAAATCGCTATACGCTAATTCACTGAGATAGCGCACGCCGTGAAATAACACTACTTTTTCAAAACGTTCATACACTTCAGGATCGCGAATCAGGCTCATAAAGGGCGCGAGTCCTGTGCCTGTACCGAATAAGTACAGATTGCGTGCTGCGGACAAATCATCTAAAACTAAAGTGCCTGTGGGTTTACGGCTCACTAATAAATCATCGCCCACTTGCAAATGTTGCAAGCGTGAGGTGAGTGGGCCGTTGGGCACTTTGATGCTGAAAAATTCAAGATGTTCTTCATAATTTGCGCTGGCTATGCTGTAAGCTCGTACTAAGGGACGACCATCTACTTCAAGCCCTATCATTAAAAATTGACCATTGCGAAAGCGTAAACCTTGATCGCGGGTTGTCCGAAAGCTAAATAATGTTTCATTCCAATGATGTACGCTCAGAACGCGCTCAGTTATAAATTTACTCATGTAAAGCCACGAC
>JBDLSS010000219.1:0-3735 GCA_039799345.1 Pseudomonadota bacterium | reverse complement strand
CTGATTCAGACAATAAGCTGGCTAAAATCCTTACTTATTTGGCACTGCCGTTTTTTCTTTGTATTTTCATGTTTAGCGGCTGATTTTATCTATTTACCACTATTTTTAACTTGTTTTTTACAGCAAGCATTTTCAAAAAATAGCAAAGCTAAATATGATAACTACATGAGTATAAATAATAAAATATACTACTTAACGATTGAAGGACTTCTTTAAAGCTTTACCTCGTCGCTCCAGCGGCGAGGATTTTACAAGCTTCTTTTAAACTGACGGTAAAGCCACCGCCAATTTTGCCAGCCATGCCGTTTTGGCAGAAAGTTCTAAAGAACAGCTCCATTTATAGGCAAGATTTAAAGAACTGGCTTGTGCATAAACGCCGTGACCCCGCACCACACAAATTGGATAATTGGCAAGACAAGCAGCGACTTTAGCGGGCGCGTCTTGTAAATATTTGGCATAATCGACCGTGAGCACGGGCACTTTTGGAAAATAATAATTGCCTTCAAAATCCACGGGGATAAAATCCTCACCCGACAAAGTCATCGCGACGCTGTGCGCCCCATGACTGTGTAATACGGCTTGAGTTTCGGGATTTTGACGGTACACATTTAAATGTAAAGCAGCGTCTAAAGATGCTCCTTGTGGTGGTGCTTCGTATAACTGACAGTGAATTAAATCAGACGCTTGTAAAATATCTGCACTTGCTCCCGTGGGCGTAATCCAGACCGTATCCCCCTCGCGCACCGACGCATTGCCACTGTGCGAATCATTTAAACCGTAATGACGTAACCAACGATAATATTGCACTAATTCTTCAGTTAATTGCATGTTATAAATCCTATTTTAACAAGGCTATGCGCCAAATTCGCCTTCTCCATACAAATACGTTACAAGTTTTCTATAAATCGGTAAACTAACAGAAACAGGCGTATTCAATACGGCTCTTAAAAAAACAGACACACGATCTTCGCTCTATTACCGCGTTATTATCATTGATAACGCATTTTACCGACAACAAGGATAAAATCATTATGAAGATTACTTTCGATATCGAAGCAACACCTCAAGAATTACGCAGCTTTTTTGGTTTACCTGATGTAGAGCCGCTACAAAATGAAATGCTGGAGATTATTCGCAAAAACATGTCTGCGGGGACAGCAGGCTTTGATCCCCTCACAGTGATGAAGCCTTTCTTACCTGAACAAATGCAATCCATCGGTGGCTTACAAAAAGCGATGTGGCAGACGATTATGGGCAGCGCAAAACCAAAAACCACAGCGTCTGCCGAAAAAGAAAAGAAAGAAACGAAATAGTTCAACAGGATAACGCATGAGAGTCAAATCGACACAACTCGCACAACATTTACAGCGTGGTTTATCGCCCGCCTATTTGCTGACGGGCGATGAGCCTTTGCAAATAATGGAATGTAGCGACACGCTGCGCAAAACTGCCCGTCAGCAAGGCTTCACCGAGCGTACAGTGCTGAGTGTAGAAGCCAATTTTGATTGGAGTGCGTTACAAGAAGCCACGCAAAGCTTATCTTTATTTGCCAACAAGCAATTAATCGAAATTCGTTTAGGCAACAAAACCATCAGTGAAGCAGGTACTAAACTGCTGATTGAATATTTTGCCCATATTTCGGAAAGCACTTGTCTGCTCATCATTGCCGATAAATTAGATTCTGCCAAACAAAAAACCAAGTGGTTTTCACTGCTCGAAGAAAAGGCAGTGATCATCAATGTCGCACCACTGGAATTGGCAGAATTGCCTGCTTGGATTACCCAACGCCTCAGTCTGCAAGGATTACGTGCCACGCCTGACGCAATCACCCTGATTGCCGAGCGTGCAGAAGGACATTTATTAGCCTGCGCCCAAGAGATTGAAAAATTGGGATTATTACATTCCAAAGACCAAATTTTAGAGACCTCGCATATTTTGGAAGCTGTGACAGACAGTGCGCGTTTTGAAATTTTTGCGTGGGTGGACATTGTGCTGGGGGGCGATATTGCCCGCAGTGTGCGCCAATTGCGGGGCTTGCGTGCGGAAGGTTTAGAACCTCTTTTAATTGTGTGGGCTTTAGACCGAGAACTGCGTACCCTTGCCCAAGTGGCTTATGCGCTGCAACAAAAGCAAAGCGTGGATCATATTTGTAGAACTTATCGAATTTGGCAACAGCGTAAGTCTTTAATTTTTCAAGCAGTAAAACGTCATCCTTTGGCGACATGGCAAAGTTTTCTACAACAAACTTTAGAATTAGACCGTTTGGTAAAAGGTGCAAGTCGTGGCAATGTCTGGGATGCTTTGCAAAAATTAGCGGTACAAGTTGCGGGAATTAAGTTATTAAATAACTAGATAAAACCTCCTAGCTCCCTATTTGAAGTAAAAGATGTTTAGCTCGTTCCCAAACTCTGTTTGGAATGCTTGTTAGTCAAGCTCCGTTTGACAATACGGTAAGTTATCTTGTCCTCAGATTTAGACGTGAAAAAATGCTGAGTGTAGTATCGATTCAACATGTTGTAGGCTTTCAGAGTCGTCAACAGGCATTCCCAAACAGAATTTAGGAACGAGAAAGGCTTAAAAATAAAAGATTTCCAAGTCCATGTTTTGGGATTTATGGGATTTAGGAGTGCAGTCAAACCACTAAAGGAGAAAGCTATGAAAAAACTGATGACTTATGCGTTGGGTGCGAGCTGTTTATTGAGCAGTGCTCTTGCCCTCGCTGAACAAGATACTTTAACGCAGATGTACACCCATAATAGCTTAGTCAAACGTTTGTACGACGGCGAATTTTCCATTAAGGACTTGAAGCCGTTTGGGGATTTTGGTTTAGGGACTTTAAATAGCTTTGATGCGGAAGTCGTGATTGTTGACGGGCATTATTACCGCGTCAATGAGGACGGCAAAGCGGAAGAGGCTGAAGATGATGCCTTATTGCCTTATGCTGCTGTAACAGATTTTAATGCTGACCAATCTTTTCAAATCCCTGCGGGTTTAAATTTTGCCCAATTAGGTAAACAAATTGATACACATTTGCCTACTTTGAACGGTTTTTATGCAGTGCGTATTGATGCGACGTTTAAATATGTGAAAGCCCGTGTATTACGCCACACCGCGCCACTGACGAAATCTTTAGAACAAGCTCGTAATGAACAGGCAATTTTTGAATTTAAGAATGTAGAAGGGACTTTGGTCGGATTTCGTTGTCCCAGTTTTGTGAAAGGCATTAATACACCCGGTTATCATTTACACTTTATTGCCAAAGATGGCAAAGCGGGTGGACATATTGTTGATTTAAGTACGGATGTCAGCACGGTTGAAGTGGATAGACTGCATAAATTCACGTTAATGCTGCCTGAAAATCCGAAAGCCCCTTTTAATACCACAGAATTTGAGCCTGCACCTGCGACACATTAATTTGAAAAAAACCTTTTGCAGAAGCTTTAAGAAGTGACAAGGTGCAATTTAAATAGATTATTTTCATGCCATTGAGGAGAGCTTAGATGCGCCATGCTTACTTATACAGTGCCTTGCTGTTGCTAGGTGTCACGGCTAACACACAGGCAAAAATTGACCTTGTCACCTTGCCGCAACGGGATCGAGTGCAATTAACGATTTATAACGCCACCGATTTAACTTTTGTGCGGGAGCAGCGCACACTCACGCTCAAAGCAGGCATTAACCGCTTAGAATTTGGCTGGGCTGATACACTTATCGATCCAACCTCGGTGCAATTAA
>JBDLSS010000218.1:0-2635 GCA_039799345.1 Pseudomonadota bacterium | reverse complement strand
TGCAGGACTTGCCGCCCGTACAGTCTGCTCAACGATGATTGCAGAGGCGTTTATGGAAGTGCATTATCCGATTTTGCCCGTGCTAAAACGCAGTGCAGGGCAGGAAGGAGAAGTTCAAGTTTATCAACGTAATCCGCGTTTATTTTCGCCGAAAGATTTTGATTATTCACCTTATTTCGACATTATTAAATATCCGTATTATGGGACTGATGTTGCAATGTATAAGCAAATGCGTTGGAATTCTCACGGCATGTTATGTGATGATAAAAACCATTGTTATATTCCACAATTAATCAAAGAAAAACATTAGTTTATTCGTCAAGCGACATACCCCAGTGTTTTAAAATGGCAAGAATTTGGTTGGCGACTTGGGGAATAATGGCGGTAACTTCGGGACTTGGAAATTCTCCCCATCCTAAAGTGACCGCTTGAATTGCAAATAATGCCTGTTTTTGGGGAGCACGTTCGGTTAATTGCACCATGTCGAGTAAGTCCCGCAAACTAATTTCATGCACGCTACGGGCATGGGCGCGGAGAAAATTGTAGACTTCTTTGTCTTCAAAAAAGCGCACAGTGCCCGCGCTCGCCTGCAATTGTGCGGCATCAATCACAATTAAATGACTGGCATCTTCTAATAATGGTGCAAGACTAAAACTTAATGTACCACCATCCACAAAACTAACTTGTGATAAATTTGGGTGCTGTTGTTCCAAATATTTCACGACGTGAATGCCAATGCCTTCATCTGACAATAAACTGTTTCCTATACCTAAAACTATTGCGTTTATAATGAATTTCCCCGAGTGATTTATAAATTTGCTATTTAAATTGGATTTTTAAAGAGTAAGCTTTTTTAAGGTGAGTAACGGCTATGCCTTTCGTACCCTAATGATATTTAAAATACTCATGATAATAATTCGAGTATAGCAGAGTTACTTATTGATATTAATAGATAAAATTAATATTTTTAGAAAAACTGCGTAAGACATATTTAGAAATTCTTTAAGGTACTCAAATTTTTCAGGTATCAATTGAAACGGGCTTAGCTTATCCAAAAGGCTGGTTATTATAAATTTGAGGGGAATTGCTCGATTTTTGTGTGAAAACGATGTCAGTTTAGGCTTAAAATCTTTACAATAGGCTTATAGTTTAGTGTCTAAACTATTTTTTTGAATCAGGATTTTCAGGATTCAAGGATTTTCAGAATTAGAAATTTAAATTTCAGTGGGAATTAATCCTACTTAATTCGGATAATCCTGTAAATTCTGATTTAGATAATCAACTTTCAAAATCACAGGAATAATAATGGAAAATTTCCAAAACGCGGTGGCTACTATTATTAAAGCCTTGCCCGTGTGGGAACAAAGAAATTTAAATGAGGCGCAAACCTGTCAGGCAATAATTTTGCCTTTATTAAAAATGGCGGGGTTTAATATTTGGAATCCTTTCGAAGTGTTTCCCGAAAAAAACAGCGGGGGTAAAAATTCTTATGTTCCTGATTTTACGGTCTGTTTTGAAGAAAAAGATAAGTTTATCATTGAAGCAAAAGCATTGGGGAAAGAACTGAGCGACAGCGAGAAAGTTCAAGCCCTTAATTATGTGAATGCTTTGGGTTTGCGCTGGGCGATTTTAACGAATGGTAAACAATGGATTTTCTTAGATAATAATATTTTAGAGCAAGAGGCAGCGAAAAAAATCGCTTTAGTTTTAAATCTGATTGAACCACGCGCAGGCGAGTTTCTCAGTGCTTTGCTAAATCCAAGCTTGTGGAAAGCAGAGGATGCCAATCAGCGCGTTGCAGAGCAAGTGCAACTGATTAAAATTACTGAAGAATTAAAATCAATTTTGTTACGCGATCCCGAGTTTCCCAATGATGAACGCGGCGTAAGATTGGCGATTCGTTATGAGTTGGCAGCAGAAAATAAAGCTTTTGCAACCAAGCAGCTTACACAAATATTAACTTTACTATTTCCCAAAAATACGCCCCTTGTGGAAATACAAGCCGCCCCAATTACGCAGATAACGCCCCAAGCAACTGAAGAGTCCTTGAATGTTTGGCAAGTGCTTTATGAAAAACTACAGGATATTCAACAAAAGTCACGAACAGATATTAGTAAAATGAAAGATTTTTATACTATTCGGTTTAACGAATATCAGATTAATCTGTCAAGCATGAAGAATATTTATGAAGCAGTTGCAGAAACTTGCCTAGCGTTTAAACGAGATGAATCTGTCAAATGTATTCAAGGTAGAAATATAACAAGTTACACAACGACAAACTATCGTTTGCTCAGTAACGGACAGTACATTCATGTGGATTTAAAAGTTTCCATTATGGTGAAGCATGTTCGTTTGCTGTTTCAAGCTCTGGAGCTTCCTGCTGGCAGTGTCATAATTAGTAGTAATAATAGAGGCATACATGAATTACCCTAACTCCATCTTTATAAGAAACGAATGCTAACCAACTACATCAAAAAAATCCTGCAAGCGCGTGTTTACGACGTAGCAGAAAATACCCGTCTTGATTATGCGAAAAACTTATCGCGACGCTTCAACAACCATGTTTGGATAAAACGTGAAGACATGCAGCCCGTGTTTTCCTTCAAAATTCGTGGCGCATATAACAAAATTGCTA
>JBDLSS010000217.1:0-9587 GCA_039799345.1 Pseudomonadota bacterium | reverse complement strand
AGCGAATTTTTCCAAAAAATCGCACAACAACCTGATAACTCCATCACGGGCTTATCTAAGATTCAAAGCGGCGCGTATGCAGGCATTTTGACCATCACCAAAATTGATGAGAAAAATGAATTGTTGATGGCAGTTGCCAAGCAATATGCCGCCAGCACGCCTTTGTTCAAGTTCTTACAAATTGACGATCCTAAATTAGCCGAAGTGAAAATCCCCGGCGTCGATCGTAACTTGTACCGTTTTATGCAAGTCAATGTGCCTGTACCTGGCACACAAAAAACCGTTTCTTTCCCCACGGTTTGTGTGAGCACGGTGTTGTTGGTCAACGAAAAGAAGATGCCTAAAGAAGCGAAAGATTCACTCGCAAAGGCAATGCTCGGTTTAGAACCTCCTAAGTCCAAGATGGGCGAATGGATCGAAAAACCCGGCGAATGGTTGAAAAAGATTCAAAACGCAGTGCCTAAATAATTAAGGTTCATGCAATGCTTTAGTTAAAGCTCTAAGTCCCCCAGAAATTGGGGGATTTTGGTTTTAAGACGCGGTAGGATATGTTCTTTCACTTGTTTGTGAGTATGTCCCAATGAAATATACGACTTTATTAGCAGTTTTTCTGTGCAGTCTCCCGCATCTCGCCCACGCAGCCCCTTCAGCCGCTTTGGGCTATGAACCCAAATACAAAGCAGGCTTTAAGCATTTCGATTACGTCAATCCCGACGCGCCCAAGGGCGGTGAATTATTATTGTCGGGTTATGGCTCGTTTGACACCCTCAACCCCTTCTTATTAAAGGGCTTAGCCGTCGGCGGCACAGGACTGATTTTTGAAAGCCTGATGCAACGCAGTTTAGACGAACCCTTTAGTGTTTATGGTTTGTTAGCCGAAGATATTCAGCTTGCAGACGATAAACTCTCCGTCACTTTCCGCCTCAATCCTAAAGCACGTTTTTCTGATGGCAGTGAAGTCACCGCTGAAGATGTGAAATTCAGTTTTGACACCCTGAAAAGCCCCAAAGCTCATCCGCAATACCGCATTTATTGGTCTGATATTCAAGAAGCCGAGGTTATTGACAAGCGCACAGTACGCTTCAAATTTGCCAAAGTGAATCCTGAGTTACACTTAATCGCAGCCGACATGAGCATTTTTTCTAAAAAATCGGTTGGCGATAAAGCTTTTGATAAAATTGTGACTGAACCGCTGGTGGGTTCAGGCCCGTATTTAATTGAAAAATATGACGCAGGCAAATACGTCACCTACAAACGCAATCCTGATTATTGGGCAAATGATTTAAACGTGCGGCGCGGAACGCACAATTTCGACCGCATCACCATGAAATATTACAAAGACACCAATATTGCTTTGGAAGCTCTCAAAGCAGGTGAATTTGATTTCATTGCCGTCTCCAATTCTAAAGAATGGGCGCGGGAATATGTCGGGGCTAAATTCGACAGCGGAGACATCAAAAAAGAAGAATTGCCGCATAAGAATAATGCAGGGATGCAGGGCTTTGTGTTTAATTTGCGCCATGATTTATTCAAAGATGTCAAAGTGCGCCAAGCGATTAATCTCGCCTATGATTTTGAATGGGCAAATAAAAACCTGTTTTATGAGCAATATGCACGTTGCGACAGCTATTTTAGCAACAGCGAGTTAGCGGCGCGGGGTGCACCCAATAAAGAAGAACTGGCTTTATTAGAACCGTTCCGCGAGCAATTGCCCAAAGAACTGTTCACTCAAGCATGGACTCCTGTAAATACCGCGTCCCCCAATACTTTGCGGGATAATTTGGTCAAGGCTAAAAACTTGCTCACGGCTGCGGGCTGGAATTTGAAAGACGGCATTTTGCAAAATGCACAGGGGCAAAAGTTTAATTTTGAAGTGCTGCTGAATGAAAAAGGCTTTGAGCGCATTGTCGCGCCGTTTGCGCATAATTTGGAAAAGTTAGGCATTAAGGTGAGTTATCGCACCGTAGACCCCGCCTTATATCAACAGCGTTTGGACAGTTTTGATTATGACATGACGGTGGTGGTGTTTGCGCAATCGCAATCCCCCGGCAATGAACTGATGTCGATGTGGCATTCCAGTTCTGCCAAGCAAGAAGGCAGCAATAATTCCGCAGGCATTCAAAATCCCGTGGTTGACGCGCTGATTGAAAAAGTGGTTTACGCGCCTAATCGTCATAGTTTGCTCACCGCCGTGCACGCATTGGATCGGGTGATGCTGTATGGGGAATATGTCGTGCCCAATTGGTTCACGCCCGTGCATCGTATTGCGTATTGGAATAAATTCGGACAGCCCAAAACCCGCCCGACGTATTATCAAGCGGCATCATGGATGTTGGAAACTTGGTGGAAAAAGTAGGCTGACATGAAGCTGTTAGTGGGCATATTGGCGTTGTTGCTGGCGGGCGTGCAAACCCATTTGTGGTGGGGCAAAGGCAGCGTGCAGGAGTTGCATAATCTGCAATTTCTGGTGCAGCAACAACGCGCCCAAAACTTGGTTTTAAAACAGCGCAACGCCAGTTTAAGTGCCGAAGTGGCTGATTTAAAACTGGGTGTCGAAGCTTTGGAAGAACACGCACGGGTTGAACTCGGCATGATTAAACACGGGGAGATTTTTTATCAACTGCTCGAATGAATCGCCTGCGCCGCGTTATTGGGTGATTATCCCAGCGGCAGGCATTGGCACGCGCATGGGCGCAGAATGTCCGAAACAATATTTATTATTGTCGGGGATTACGATTTTACAGCGCACATTGCAAAGCGTGGCACTGCCTGAAATTGCAGGGATTGTGGTCGCGCTGGCAGAACATGATCCGTATTGGGAAAGTTTGCAGCTGGATTTGCCAGTGCCTTTGTATCGGGTAACGGGTGGAAAAGAACGCTGTCATTCGGTGTTCAACGCGCTGCAATTTTTACAAGCCCATGCCCAACCGGAAGATTGGGTGTTAGTGCATGATGCGGCGCGTCCTTGCGTGCGGCGTGCGGATATTTATCAATTAATCCAGCAAGTGCAAGCCAGTCACAGCGGCGGTTTATTGGCAACGCCTGTGCGCGATACCCTGAAACGCGCAGATGTTTCGGGCAAAGTGGCGGAAACAGTAAACCGTGAACAACTTTATCACGCGCTCACGCCGCAAATGTTTCGTTTTCAGGTGCTGCAACAGGCATTAATGTTGGTATTGGCAAAGGACGGCATTGTCACTGATGAAGCGCAGGCAGTGGAATTATTGGGCTATCCTGTGCAATTGGTTTGTGGACATGCGGATAATTTGAAAATTACTCATCCGCATGATCTCAATTTGGCGCAACTTTATTTACAACAGCAAGCAGCGGATGATGAAAGTTAAAACAGGTTTAGGACAAGACAGTCACCACTTTGAGCCTGACAATCAGGAAAAAGCTTTGGTTTTGGGCGGAGTGATATTTCCCGCGCACATTCCCCTGCAAGGGAATAGCGATGCCGATGTGGTATTGCACGCTTTGGCGAATGGCATTTCTGGAGTCACGGGAGTGAATATTCTTGGCAAAATCAGTGATGACTTGTGTTTAAAACAAGGCATTACCGACAGTCGAGTGTATGTGCAAGAAGCGTTAAAATATTTAAATGGCTGGGAGATTAGCCATGTTTCTTTCAGCATTGAATGCCAAACCCCAAAAATTACCCCGAAAATTGCGGAGATGAAAACAGCGATTAGCAGTTTGCTCGGCGTGGATTTATCAGATGTCTGCATCACTGCCACCACGGGCGAGGGTTTGACGGATTTCGGGCGCGGTTTAGGAATTCAGGTGTTTTGTGTGGTAACGATGCTTAAAGCTTAACTAATCTGAGTTCGGTATAAGAAAACTGTTTCGGCTGTGACGAGTTTATTGTCTGAATCAGGATTGGCAGGCTTATCCGAATTAAGCAGGATGAACGCATCATGTTGAAAAAAGTTTTTTAATTCTGAAAATCCTGTGAATCCTGATTCAGACAATCTTTGCAACTTTTTTAACGAACTGGATTGATTAAATTTTCTGCTATTTCTTATCCCGAACTCAGGTTATCTTATTTCACGCGCCTGAAAGGAATGCTTATTGCGTCGCTCCAGCGGTGTGTTTATGCCTACACACCCAATTAGTTAAAACAGCTAATTTTAAAACCTAAAGCTGTTTAAATCTCAAACATCACTACCCGAAACCCAATGAAAAAATAACGATCTGTGGGATCGCTGTAATTGCGCAAAGTGGTGCGAATATCATCAGGCGTGTCATACCACGAACCGCCGCGCAACACCCGCATGATTCCAATCTCTTGAGCGGGGGCTTGATAGCACTGCATTTCTTTTCCATCGCCATAGGGCGCGTGCTCGCTACAAGTCCATTCCCAAATATGCCCCGACATATCGCATAAACCAAAAGGATTGCTGTGTTCCGCTAATTTTTCATCTACAGCATGGGTTTTATTATCCGCATTTTCTACATACCAGCAATGGCGAGCATCAATGCTATTCCCCCACCAATATTTAGTATCTGTGCCCGCCCGACAACAATATTCCCGCTCGGCTTCTGTTGGCAAACGGCAAGTCTTGCCCAATAACTGCGACAATTGTTTGCAAAACTCTTGCGCGTCAAACCAATTGACTTGTTCCACGGGCAAATTCTCGCCTTTAAAACGTGAAGGATTATTCCCCATGACCGCTTGATATTGGGCTTGAGTAATTGGAAATTTTCCCATGTAAAACGCCCGTCGTATGTTCACCAAATGCGCAGGACTTTCCTCGCTGTAACCGCCTTCAGAACCCATCATAAACTCGCCCGCAGGCACATATACCATTTCAAACGGCACGGCATTAATTTCCACGGTTTTTTCATAAACAGTGAAAGTTTCCACACGCCCTGCTTGCACAGTGCTAAAACTGCGGGCTGTGCCTTTTTGGACTTCATGCAACTGTTCCAAATTTGCCCGCACTTGTTCCAGATGCGCCTGTTCTGCTTTGATAATTTGCTGATGTTCGTAACGTTGTTGCGCCAACACCGCGCGTTCACGGGCTAAACAGGCTTGTTCTGTTTGCAACGCTTGTGCTTGTTCAAGCCGTTGTTGTTCCAATTCCTCACGCGCCTTGATTAATTGCGCTTGCTGTTCTAAAGCTGTTTGTTCTCGTTGCAAACGTGCGACTTCTTCGCGGGCAGCATCGAACTCTTGATCTTCCAAATTGATTAATTTCAGCAATAAATCCTGCAAATTTATCCGTTCTTCAGGCTTGGCTTTTAAACATTTGGCTAAAGTTTTTTGTAAAGGCGCGGGAATGTCAAAGCCGTTAATATCACCCAATAAATCTAACATAGTTTTGCCGTAGCTATAGACATCGCTGGGGGTATCTGTTTTCAAACCTGCTTTTTGCTCGGGAGAAGCATATTCAAAAGAGGCGGCAATGTGCAGTGAAACTGTGCCTGTCAGCGAGTGACTGTTGAAACCTTCACCCCAGCGCGGCAATAATTTAGACAAACCAAAATCAATAATGCGGATTTGCCAAGCTTCGGGCTGAGCGGCGGGGATTAATAATAAATTGGCGGGTTTTAAATCCAAATGCAGCACACCCATGCTATGCATCACTTGCAAAGCTTCCGCAAGCCGAATCGCAATGACTAAACCCACATCATCTGCTAATTTGCCATGTTCATGCAGCCAACGCGCCCCATCAATTGCCTCGGGTAAATAATGCGTGACCAAGCATAAACGCCCATGATGTTGATAAACGCCTGCGCCAAATAAACGTGGTACATATTCCTCGGCAATTTGGCGCATTTTGATGGCTTCTGCTAATTGTTGGTGCTGTAAATTTTGCCAGAAACATTTAATCACCACTTGTTCCGAGCCTGCGCCCGATTCTGCGGATTCGGCTAATAGCGCGTAGCCCATGCCGCCCACGCCCAGTAAGGCTTTTAATTTAAAACTCAGCGGGTCACAAGGGGCATAATGGGCTTCATCGAGCTGAATCGCTTGTTGTAAATGCGCAAAAGCACGGGCTAAATCGGGTTCGCGTTCTGCAAGTACCAATTTGAATAAACTGTAATGTACTAAAGCTTGTTCTGCATCATTGTTAGCGTGTTGCAAAGCGGTGTGCATTAAATCCCGAGCTTTTTCAGGGTCGCCATTTTGAAAGGCTTGGGTTAAATGAGATAAGCAGCTGTGATGCTCGGCTAAATGCTGTTGCGCTTGCTCGAGGGCGTGCAAACTGGCGTGATCGGCATAGTTATTCATGGCATGTTCAGCGCGGCGGTGAATATCACGTACCCAGCTTAAAATATCGTGCAGCTTTTTTTCAATACGCATCACCCGTTGAAAAGTTTGTTCTTGCTGCAAATGGGTGATGAATTTGCTCAGTTGAATATCGGCTTGTAAAAAATGCCACATGCCTTGGGTTAATAAATCCTGTAATTGCAATAATTGCAGTAATTCGGGCGAAATTTCAAACTGATGTTGTACATCATCCAAAATTAATTGGCTTAAATTGGGCAGTTGTCTCGCTGCAATGATGTGTGCTAAATCATTTTCAAAAGTTTGTTTACTGATAGCTTGCTCGGATTCGTGCGCAAATAACACATGTTGTTCTAACAGGGCGCATTCTTTGGCTAAGTGTTTGTAAGCAGTTTTGTGGGGAAATTTGGGCAAAACAAGCTGTTTTATGGAGTGTTGAAAACCTTTAATGGCTTGATTTTGCAAAGACATTAACGGAGGATTTAAACTTAAACGTAATGCAGTTAAAGTATGTTTGTAACTTTGGCGATGGGCGGGTAATAAAGTTTGGGTGGGGAAACAAAAATGTGGGTAACAAATTTTAGCTAATTTATTGAAGCTGTCTGCATTGCTGGTAATGGCTTCGAGATTAATGGAGTGATGCAGTAAATTATTGAGACTCGCTTGCATAACGGTGGAGAGTTTCATTTGTATTGAGCCTTTTTTATGTCTATGGGCACAATACTATGTTGTATTGTTGCTCACAATAACATTCTAATATTATTAGTATTTTCAAATAACAGATATTTATCGCTGCTTATTTGGAATGCTGAGTAAATTTTATTAAAGCATTCTTCTTTTACAAGCGTGTGAATATGTGAATATATGGATGTATGAGTAACATAAAAATTTATTGGTGCTGCGAAGTACAAATAGAATCTTAGGATGTTTTACAGGACATCAAAAGCGTCGTCCCGCATGAAATTACTGCGCATCTTAAAACCCTGTATTATAATTACAGCATAATCGCTTAAAAATTAACTTATTGATTTTTTGAGAGTTCATTGTTTCCCCTAAAATCTAAACCACTCAATACTCACGTTAAACCAGCGATAGCGTGCTTTATATTTTTCCCATAAATTTATGTAGGACTCTGGTATGTCATTAAAATATCTGTCTCAATTGTTGTTTACGAGCGCAGTGCTATTACAGCCTGCTTTTGCCGCCCCACCACAATCGGGACAAGGACAAATCAAATGCTGGCAAAATGATGAGGGCGTGCGCGAATGTGGCAATGTGATCCCGCCACAATATACTCAACAAGGCTATAAAGAAGTAAATTCGCAAGGCTCGACTGTGCGAAAAATTGACCGCGCGAAAACCCCTGAAGAACTTGCTGAAGAAAAACGTAAACAAGAAGCGGCGTTACTCGCGGAACGGGTTCGTAAAGATCAGGAAGAAAAAGATCGCGCCTTATTGCTCCAATTCAGTAAAGAGGATGACATCGAAAGTGACCGTAAAGCTAAGCTCAATACGATTGATGCGGCAATGTCTTCAATTGACAGCTACATTACCAGTCTGAATAAAAACTTGAAGGATTTGGAAAAAAGCTTAGAAGAAAGTCTGAAGAATCCTGCAACGCCCACAGCCCAAATCGCAACCACAAAACGTAATATCGAAAATGTGAAGCAGCGTATTCGTACCAGCCAAAATACTATTGAGAACAAGCAACGTGAAAAAGATGAAGTTAATCATCGTTATGATGGTTATTTGAAGCGTTATAAAGAAGTTTTAGAAGAACAAACCAAACAAGAAAAGAAAGCCCCCGTCACCACCAAAGCAGGCGATAAGGACAAAGCCTCTGAAGAAACCAAGCGTCCTGCGGTGGTTCACTAATCGAGATAAGACCCCTTAGGTTTTTAAAACCTAAGGGGTCTTAAAAACTATTTCACATGAAAACTTACTTCAGGTGTTTCCAAAGGCTCTTCACGCCCCATTTGCCAAACCCGCGCTTGCACATGATGCTGTCCGCGCTGCACTTTCCACAAATATTGCTTAACATTTTCAGGCGTAACCCCGATCACTTCTCCATCAACCAACCATTCCACTTTCTGTGCTTGAATTTGCTCGGGTAAAATGAAGGGAAACGCTTCCAATTCGTCAGGAATGCGTGGGTCCATCGCTAATTGTAAATCGGGCGTAGGTTGTTGTAATTGTGGTGTATCGGGATCAGCGGGAACGACAACAGACGCAGTTTCGCTGGTGGGTTCTGTGCCTGCAACAAACCATTCTGAACGACTGGGACAATCGGTCTGACTTAATTGTCCCGTGTGCCGACAAATCTCACGCTTTACCAAACGTGGGCTTAAATACAGTGCTTGCGTGGTTTCATAGCGATTTAATTCCGCAAACACCGCCCGCAACACCAATGCCGCCCCTGTCGAACCCGATACGCTTGCCATCGGTTGCTGATCGACATTGCCCAGCCACACCCCAACGGTGTAACGATGATTAAAACCTATCGCCCACGCATCGCGATAATCGCTAGAAGTGCCAGTTTTAACCGCTGTTTGTACAGGAAAACGTAATAATGCGCCGCGCCCAAATTCTAAACGCCGCGCGTCTGAATCGGATAAAATATCAGCAATAATCGAGGTAATTTCAGGCGAGAAAATTTTGCGTGCCGGCTCAGGACGTTGTGTAAATAAACTGCTCAGCGGCTGAAATTGCCCATGTCGCGCCAAGGTGCTATATGCCTGCGTCAGTTCAAATAAAGTAATCCCGCCATTACCCAAGGCAAGCCCATCACCGTAAAAATCCACATCAGCATTTAAGCTGTTCATGCCCAAATCTCGCAAGCGATACAGTAAGTTTTCCGCACCGACAAATTGCACCGTGCGCACCGCAGGCGTGTTTAACGAATTCCCCAAAGCATCGCGCAGCCGTAACCAGCCGTAATAACTGCGGCTGTAATTTCGATAACTGTGCATCCCTAAACCAACGGCTTCGCTTAAGGGCGCATCATTAATCAAAGTCGAAGCAGTCCAACCTTTTTCTAAAGCCAAGGCGTATAAAAACGGTTTCAAGGTTGAACCGGGTTGACGTGGCATTGTAACTGCGTCGATATAACTGCCGCGCACATTGGGCGATAAACCACCGCCTGTTACCCATGCCAGAATCTCGTTGTGATGTAAATGATCGACCACCAGCACCGCGCCATTATTCACGCTTTTGCTGTGCAAATCATGCAGGCGGGTGTCCAGAATATCTTGAGTGCGCTGTTGAACAGCGCTGTCTAAAGTGGTGTGTAAACGCGGCATATTTTCCAGATTTTGGGCGGGAATACTGTTGAAAATATGGTTTACAAAATGTG
>JBDLSS010000216.1:0-5906 GCA_039799345.1 Pseudomonadota bacterium | reverse complement strand
AAACGGATGATTTTGAATTTTGCGGTATTCATATTGTTGTAAATACTGCGTCGCATAGCTTTGTAATTTGGCTTGTTGCTCGGGTTTGCTGAAGGCTTTGCGGCTGCCAGAACGGCGGCTTAAAAGTTGAATGAAACCTTGTTTTATCGCAGCTTGGCGGGAAGCGTCATCCGTTTGGGTAATTGGGACAAAGACTTGATAAGGATTATTTGGTGGGGTGTCGGCGGCAAAAGTCATGAGGGAAACAATGCTGCACAAAATTAAGACGGTGAGTTTTAACATGGCGATGCCTTGGTTGTGAATCTAGGGATAGATAAACATGGTGTATTTTTAATTTTTAACTGAACTGCAAGTTTACATAGGATACTGCAAAATTCTTTTGTGTAGTTGTCATTTGACAACCCTGCACTTTACATTCTATTATTACAAATAATATTTTGAGAAATAATAATGCCTCATCCAAATAAAGAAATTGCGGCAGTTCTTAAATATGCGATTAGTCAAGGTTGGCATATTATTGAGGGTGGCTCACATGCTTGGGGAAAGATGATTTGTCCTTATAACGATAAAGCATGTAGATGTGGAGAGTTTTGTAGAATGAGCATTTGGAGTACACCAAAAAATGCCAGCAATCACGCCAAAATGCTACGCCGTGTCGTGGATAACTGCATTATTCATAAGCATAAAGCTTCACGCAAAGAGTAATTAATCATGACTGAATATGATTTCACGCTAAAATTTATCCTCCCCAATCCCGATATGAATCCCGAACAATTTGTAGAAGCTTTATATGAGGCAGGTTGTGACGATGCCATTATTGGTACTGGAAAAAATGGATACCTTGCCCTCAACTTCATTAGAGAAGCCACTTCTGCATACGAGGCAGTTGCGAGTGCAATTACTGATGTAAAAAGTGTTATTTCTGAAGCGAAACTGCTCGAAGCTGCCCCTGATTTCGTTGGTGTGACTGATGTCGCTGCTTTATTGGGATGTAGCCGCCAAAACATTCGGAAACTCATGGTGAAGCACAATACTAGTTTTCCACAACCCATTCATCAAGGGAGCATTGTAATTTGGCATCTTGCCAATATACTTCCCTATTTTAAGACAATGGGAAACTATAAAGTAGACAATAGCTTGCTTGAACTGTCTAAAACTAATATGCAAATTAATCTCGCCCGTGAAATGCGCGAGCTGGGAATCACCAGCCAACATATTGAAAATTTTGTGGTGTAATTTACGACCTCAACACCACCCGCGCATCTCCCACCCGACACGCCGCTTCTTCCGAGGGACGTTGTTCTTCATATTGCGAAAGCTCCAAACTTTCTGGGCTGAGCGCGTCCGCAGTTTGTTGGCGTGGTGTGGGTACGATGCCCCATTTAGCCAATTCTTGCAAAGCCCGTTCTAAAGTCACAGGGATTTGTGCTTTCACTAAATCGGTCAAACTGCCCCCAAAATCTTCCAATGTTTCAGGTTGAATCCCAATCAACACCACCGATTCTGGAAATTTGCCCGTCAATTTTGCCGCCGCGAGCACTTCTTGAAAGCCTGTTTGGTGTAAACTCATTTTCTTTGCGCCCATGAAATTTGGCACTTGCTCGTTATACGCCACTGCCAGCGTGCCCGCAGGTTGCCCATAATCCACAGCATCTAAAATCAATACATTACGCGCCATTTGTACATATTGCAGCAAATATAAACCCTGCGTGCCACCATCCATTAAACAAACATTTTCAGGAAATTCATACTGTTGGTGTAGCATTTCTACCGTACGCACTCCGAAACCTTCATCAGCCCACAAAATGTTTCCAATTCCCAAAATCAAAGTATCAAAGCTGTGCATGTTTTCATCTCTATGGTTTAGACTGCAATTCCACTTATAATAGAAACATTTTCGCCCGCTTGCTAATCATTCGCAATCTTAATCTGTAATCGGCGATGTTTCCGCACCCAGCTTAGCAAAGGATATTCCTCTGAGTAAACGACTGCTTAAATCCACTGCCTTAGTCGGTGGAATGACTTTTCTGTCCCGTATCTTGGGATTCATTCGCGATGTGGTAATTGCCCACGCTTTCGGTGCAAGTATCAGCAGCGATGCGTTTTTAATCGCCTTTAAAATCCCGAATTTTATGCGCCGTTTATTCGCTGAAGGCGCGTTTTCGCAAGCCTTTATTCCTGTGCTCAGTGAATATAAAACTCAGCGTGAAAAGCTTGAAGTGCAACGTTTGGTGAACCATGTCTCTGGCAGTTTAGGTGGAATTTTAGTCTTGATCACGATAGGCGGCATTATCCTCGCGCCGCTGTTAGTGATGATTTTCGCGCCGGGTTTTATTCAACAAACTGCAAAATTCGCGCTCACCGTGGAAATGCTAAAAATCACTTTTCCGTATTTATTATTTATCGCCCTGACCGCTTTGGCAGGCAGCGTGCTCAATACTTACGGACAATTTGCCATTCCCGCCTTCACACCCGTGCTGCTCAATGTCACCATGATTAGCTGTGCTTTATGGCTAACCCCCTATTTTGAAGAACCGATTATGGCATTGGCGTGGGGCGTATTTTTCGCAGGGATTGCTCAACTCGCCTTTCAATTACCGTTTTTAGCCAAGCTCGATTTATTGCCCAAACCCAAACTCGCTTTTCAAGATGAAGGCGTGAAACGCATTCATAAATTAATGATTCCTGCCTTGTTTGGGGTTTCAGTCTCACAAGTCAATTTATTAATTGATACTTTGATGGCATCGTTTTTGGTCACAGGCAGCGTGTCATGGCTGTATTATGCCGACCGCTTGATGGAATTTCCGATTGGGATTTTTGGGGTGGCATTGTCCACAGTTATTTTACCGAATCTCTCCAAAACTGTTGCCTTGGGTGACACCGAAAAATACGGGCAAATGTTGGACTGGGCCTTGCGCTGGACTTTTGTGGTGGTCACGCCCGCGATGCTGGGCTTGATGATTTTAGCGATGCCGATTTTATCCACGCTGTTTCAAAATGGCGCATTTGCAGGCAATGACGTGATGCAAACCACTTACGCGCTACAAGCTTTTAGCGTGGGTTTATTAGGTTTTGTGCTGGTCAAAGTGCTGGCTTCAGGTTTTTACGCCCGCCAAGACACCCGAACCCCCGTGAAAATTGCGGTCATCGCCATGCTCACCAACATCGCTTTAAACCTGATGTTAATTTTACCGTTTAAACATGCAGGACTCGCCTTGTCCACCGCATTGGCAGCGATTGTAAACGCGGTTTTACTTTATCAAGGTTTACGCCGCACGAATGTCTACATTCCGCAAACAGGCTGGCGCAAATTATTATTACGCATCACGCTGGCAAGCCTACTGATGAGCCTATTTTTATTCTGGCAACAAGGCGATTTAAATACTTGGCTTAACATGGGCACGGTGCAACGCGCCTTACAATTGCTAATGATTATTAGCGTAGGCATGGGCATTTATTTTGCCAGCCTGTGGGCTTCGGGATTTCGTCTTCACCATATCCGCTTTACGGACGCATAATGGAATTTATCCGTCATTTAAAACAACTTCGCCCCCAACACCGTGGCTGTGTGGCAACCATTGGCAATTTTGACGGGGTGCACCTTGGACACCAAGCTGTGTTACAACAAGTCGCCCAACGCGCCGCTACGTTAAATTTACCCATCACCGTGATTTTATTCGAGCCACAGCCTGCGGAATTTTTCACCCCAAAAACTGCGCCTTCACGTTTGACGCGATTGCGGGAAAAATTAATTGCCTTGCAAACTTATGGCGTGGATCGGGTGCTGTGTGTGCAATTTAATGCCGACTTTGCCGCACTTACTGCGGATGAATTTATTCAACAAGTGTTGGTTGAAGGTTTAGGCGTACAACATTTGGTGATTGGCGACGATTTCCAATTTGGAAAAGGTCGTGCGGGCAATTTCAACACCTTACAACAAGCAGGTATAAAATTCGGTTTTGCAGTCGAGCGACAAACCACGTTTTCCATTGAAGGCGAGCGCGTCAGCAGCACCCGCGTGCGTCAAGCTTTAGTCGCGGGTGATTTGCCTTTAGCGAATCAATTATTGGGGCGTGAATACAGCATTTGCGGGCGTGTCGTTTATGGGCAACAACGCGGCAGAACCATTGATTTCCCAACGGCAAATTTAAAATTATACCGCTTGATTCCACCATTAAAAGGCGTGTTTGCAGTGACTATGCACGGCATTGAAGCGCAGGCAATCACAGGCGTTGCCAATTTAGGCACGCGCCCTACAGTCAATGGACAAGATTTTTTACTGGAAGTGCACTTATTTGATTTCAACCAAGTGATTTATGGACGCTATGTCAGCATCAATTTTTTAAAGAAAATCCGTGACGAACAACGTTTTGCAGATTTCAACGCGCTGAAACAGCAAATTGAATGTGATGGACAACAGGCTCGGGCTTTTTTTGCAAATAAAACCTGACACTGTGCCCAAAAAAATATAAACTCTAAGGACTAGAAAGTCTCGCAAAGCGCGTAATAAGCACGGATCAACAAGAGATTACCCCCCAAAGGTCAACTTTGTTCAGAGGATTAAACAATGTCATACGACTCGCAAATTGAGAAACGCCTCAAAAGTTTAGAAGTACATTTGAAAGAAGAAAATGATGTGTTGTTCAACGTGGTGGAAAGTTTTCGCCAACTCGACCAAATCGGTTACCAACTCGGCTTATTAGACCGTGAACAATCTTATGCTAACCGCGTGTCGTGGTGGCCGATGATTTCGATTTTGGGCACATTTTCCGCCGGGAAATCAACCTTTATCAACTCGTTTTTTGGGCAAAAAATCCAACGCACGGGCACGCAAGCGGTGGACGATAAGTTCACGGTGATGTGTTACAACGGCGAACCTAACACCAATGTCTTACCTGGCGTGGCTTTGGATTCTGACCCGCGTTTTCCGTTTTACCAAATCAGCCAAGGCATTTCCGAAATTGTGGCGCGGGGTGGACAACGTATTGATGCCTATTTGCAATTAAAAACCTGCCAAAGTCCTGATTTAAAAGGCAAGATTTTCATCGACTCGCCCGGTTTTGATGCTGACAGCCAACGCACTGCCACTTTACGCATTACCAACCATATTATTGATTTATCTGATTTAGTTTTAGTATTTTTCGATGCGCGTCATCCTGAACCCGGTGCGATGCACGACACTTTGCAACATTTGGTGACTGAAACCATTAACCGTTCTGACTCGAATAAATTCTTGTTTATTTTGAATCAAATCGACGTGACTGCCCGCGAAGACAATCCTGAAGAAGTGGTTGCCGCGTGGCAACGTTCTTTAGCACAGGCAGGTTTAACGGCGGGGCGTTTCTATCGGATTTATGATGCGGATGTCGCAGTGCCGATTACCGATCCCAAAGTGAAAGAACGTTACGAAGCCAAGCGCGATGCGGATATGGCTGACATTCGTGCACGGATTGATCAAATTGGGATTGAACGTGCGTATCGTATTGTGGGTACGCTGGAAAATGCGGCAAAAGCGATTGAAGCTAAGTTCATGCCCCAAGTGCAAACATTGATTCAACGCTGGAAATCGCGGGTTTATTTATTTGATACGATTTTAGCAGCATTATTAGGTGCAGCAGCGTGGGCGGGTCATCATTTTGGCGGCGTGAATTACGCTGAATTATTGCCGAAAACCCAAGATGCTCAATTAATTGTCGCGGGTGTTGGCATATTAATTTTGGCACTGCTGCATTTAAAAGTGTCGGGTTTGGTGGTCAATAGCTTGATTAGAAAGCTGAAGAAAGAAATTGTTGATGACAATCATCGTGAAAGCCTGAGCAATGCCTTACGCAAAAATACCTGCATGATGCGTACTTTATTCATGCCCTTGATTAGCAAACCACGCGGCTGGGGCAATGGAATGCGTA
>JBDLSS010000215.1:0-6750 GCA_039799345.1 Pseudomonadota bacterium | reverse complement strand
CGGGCAAGGTCAAGCGATTGCCCAAGGTGGGCGTTATGACGACATCGGCAAAGTGTTCGGCAGAGCGCGTCCTGCCACAGGATTTAGCACCGACTTACGTTCTTTAACTGCGTTAATGCCTGATTTTGAAAGTGAAGCTTGTAAAATTTTTGCCCCCACGCAAGTCGAACCCAGTGAAGCGTTTATTGCGACAGTGAATGCGTTGCGTGCCGAGGGTGAAATTGTGATTTGTGGTTTAGCAGGACAAACGGGTGACGCTGTGGCAATGGGCTGCACCCATGAATTGCAGAAAATCGAAGGCAATTGGCAAGTGGTGAGTTTATAAATAATTTTCTGTCTGAATCAGGATTTACCGAATTTGCAGGATATATCACACTGTTTTAATACTGTTAATTTTGTAAATCCTGAAAATCCTGATTCAGATTATAGTATTCAATTCGTTAGGAAATCTTATGTCTGCTAAAACCTTGTACGATAAATTGTGGGATGCTCATTTAGTGCGCGTGGACGAAAACGGCGCGGCATTGCTTTATATTGATAGGCACTTGCTGCATGAAGTGACCTCGCCACAGGCTTTTGACGGACTGCGTTTAGCACAGCGCGCGCCTTGGAAATTGTCGGCAAATTTAGCAGTGCCTGATCACAATGTCCCGACGACGAATCGTAAAAATGGCGTAGCGGATATTGTTGACCCGACTTCACGTTTACAAGTCGAAACCTTGGATAAGAATTGTGCTGAGTTCAATATCACCAAATTAGATATTAACGATATTCGCCAAGGGATTGTTCATGTTATCGGGCCTGAACAAGGCGCAGTTTTGCCCGGCATGACCGTGGTTTGTGGCGACTCGCACACATCAACGCATGGCGCATTTGGTGCGTTGGCGTTTGGGATTGGCACTTCAGAAGTCGAACATGTGTTAGCCACGCAATGCTTGGTGCAAAAAAAATCTAAAAATATGCTGGTGAAAGTCGAAGGCAAAGCTGCCAAAGACGTTTCTGGGAAAGATATTATTCTCGCCATCATTGGCAAAATCGGCACGGCGGGCGGCACAGGCTATGCGATTGAATTTGCAGGCAGTGCAATTCGTGATTTATCGCTTGAAGGACGGATGACAGTGTGCAACATGGCAATTGAAGCAGGCGCACGCGCAGGCATGATTGCGGTTGACGAAAAGACGATTGATTATGTGAAGGGTCGTCCGTTTGCGCCCAATGCTGAAAATTGGGATAAGGCGGTGGCGGCTTGGCAAGATTTGCACAGCGATGAAGGTGCACATTTTGATTGCGTTGTTGAATTAGATGCGAGCACGATTCAGCCGCAAGTCACTTGGGGCACGTCACCTGAAATGGTGCTGTCTATTGACCAAAATATTCCTGACCCTGACAAAATGGATGATCCCGTCAAGGCAGAAGGGATGCGTCGTGCGTTGGTGTATATGGATTTGAAGGCAGGTACGCCCATCACTGCGGTGAATTTGGATCGCGTGTTTATTGGTTCTTGCACCAACTCACGGCTCGAAGATTTACGTGCGGCGGCGGCGGTGGTCAAAGGACACAAAGTCGCGAGCAATATTAAGCAAGCCTTGGTGGTTGCAGGTTCGGGTTTAATCAAAGCACAAGCGGAACGCGAAGGCTTGGATAAAGTATTTCTTGAGGCGGGCTTTGAATGGCGTGAACCCGGTTGCTCGATGTGTTTGGCGATGAATGCGGATCGTTTGGAAGAAGGCGAACGTTGTGCTTCGACTTCAAACCGTAATTTTGAAGGCAGACAAGGACAAGGCAGCCGCACGCATTTGGTCAGTCCTGCGATGGCAGCCGCTGCGGCAATTGCGGGTCATTTTGTGGACGTGCGGACTTTTCAATAAGTTGTGAGTGCGTTGTTGTCTGAACCACAATTCACACAATTACCTGAATTACCACAATTAAAGACAATTATTTTTTATTGTGGTAATTGCGAAAATTAAGTAAATTGCGGTTCAGACAAAAAGGAGGTTTCGCGATGTCTCCCTTGGAATGGGCTATTTTATTGCAGGCGATTTATTTTTTTGGTATTCATTTCGTTGAAGTCGATGGTAAATCCATTGGACAACGACAAATGGATGACCTGAATAATGATCCAATTGATTTTTTGACATTCTCAATACTAGGGCGTGTCATCAATTAGGTTTTAACTGCGCCCCAGCTCCCTATAAAAAGAGCTAAACCTTAAAAACAGCCCCTAAATCCCCTAAAGAGGACTTAAAATATTAAACATTAAATAACTTGTTTGTGTTTAGCCCCCTTTAGGGAGTTGGGGCTTCTTTAAAGGTTTTTAAACGCGCTACTTTTTGTTAAAACCTAATTGATGACTCGCCCTAAAATTATATTTAAAAACTTTTTCGTAATACTCAATTTTTTACTATTTAATGACACACCCTGATTCACCCTTAATAATCTTCGATGTATCCATAGAATAAAAAATTCTAACCCAATGTTTCAGTTATGATAAATTGCATAATAAGTAATTTATTGTAACTATTTAGGAATATCATCCATTTTTAAGCGCACAGTTTTCCCCTAATTTAGACTATATTAAAGGGACAACAACAATGTCTTAAATGGCTATCGATTACCACAGAGGAAAAAACTATGGCACATATTGTGATTATGGGCGCAGGGATTGGGGGATTGCCCGCTGCTTATGAAATGAAAGCAACTTTGGGAAATCAACATGAAATCACAGTGGTAAATGCGGTGGATTATTTTCAGTTTGTTCCATCAAATCCGTGGGTTGCTGTTGGCTGGCGCAAACGTTCAGAAATTACTGTACCACTTGAACCCATCTTAAAAAAGAAAAAAATTAACTTCATTGCGCAAGCCGTTGCCAAAATTGATGCAGTTAAGAATAAACTCACCCTGCAAAATGGGCAAGATGTGGACTATGATTACTTAGTGATTGCCACAGGGGCAAGATTAGCATTTGAAGAAGTTCCCGGCTTAGGACCACAAGGATTCACTAATTCCTTTTGCACGGTAGACCATGCTGAAAGTGCCTACGAAAACTATTTGAAATTACTGGATAATCCTGGACATACCATCATTGGCGCAGTCCAAGCCGCCAGTTGTTTTGGACCTGCCTATGAATTTGCTTTCATTATTGAAGCCGCACTGCGCCGCGCCAAACGTCGCAAAGATGTGCCCATGACCTACGTCACCAGCGAGCCGTATATCGGTCACATGGGTTTAGGCGGGGTTGGGGATTCTAAAGGGCTGCTCGAGTCTGAACTTCGGGAACGTCACATCAAATGGATCACCAATGCCAAAGTGCTCAAGATTGAAAACGGTAAAATGTTTATTGATGAACACAATGATCGTGGCGAAATTATTAAACAACATGAATTAGAGCATCATTATGCCGCAATGATTCCCGCTTTTAAGGGGATTGATCCTGTGGCGGCGGTGGAGGGTTTGTGTAATCCACGTGGTTTTGTGATAGTTGATGCGCATCAACACAGCAAAGCGTATAGAAATATTTTCAGTGCGGGCGTTGCCATTGCAATTCCACCCTTTGAACCTACTCCAATTCCTGTTGGCGTTCCCAAAACAGGCTACATGATTGAATCGATGGTGACTTCCATCGTACAAAACATCAAAACTGATATTGAAGGCAAAACCAATTACAAAACTGCAACGTGGAATGCGATTTGTTTGGCAGACATGGGCGACACGGGGGCGGCATTCGTTGCTCTACCACAGATTCCCCCACGTAATGTAACTTGGGCACGCAAAGGTAAATGGGTGCATGTTGCGAAACTCGCGTTTGAAAAGTATTTCATTCGTAAAATGCGCACGGGCATTGCTGAACCCATGTTTGAGAAATATATTCTCAAAGTTTTGGGAATTGAACGTTTAAATGATTAAAAGCGTGCTTAAAGTCTGTCCCTGAAAATATTTTCAAGGAATTACCTTGAATGAAGCCGAGTAAGTCACTATACTGAAAAATCTACAAGGGGGCGATCCTTGGTCTCGACGTGGATTGCAAAGCCTAAGGGGCATGTCGAGGAGCAGATTTCCTCGTAAATCTTATCTGCAAATTATTTAGTTGCCAACGACGACAACTACGCCTTAGCTGCTTAAGACAGCTAACCGGTGACTGGGTTCTGTGCATATACTCCCATCTCATCGGTCGACCCATATATGATCGTGAAGTGAGAAGTCTAGGCTCAACTTCATTAAATTCTGACTAGGCCCACCGTGTTCGATCTTGCCAGTCAGAGCGAACACGGCTAGTCAAATGACATGGCTACACATGTAGAACCGAGGGTAGAGGATTTGCGGACGCGGGTTCGATTCCCGCCGCCTCCACCAAATTGCAAAGGCTCAGAAATAACTTTCTGAGCCTTTTTTATTATGTTTGTGCGTTCAAATTTTTGAATGTGAGTAGCCCATTTAGGGGAAAGAATTTCAAAATATTTTTATAAACAGGGGATGTACTCAGTTGAATCAATAACTCTTTTATTTTACTAGAAATATAAATATGCACTGCATAATAATAATCCATTGTAAATAAAAAATTAATGTTTCAACTGCGTAACTCCTAATTTCTTAAATTTTTTCATCGAACTCAGGCTATATTAGCCCCTGATGCAATTTGTATGAGGGGCTTTTTTTACGACTGTGACATAGAATTTACAGCCTCATCCCAAAACAGGGATAATCAAAAGATATTTTTGACAGATTATGTCATAACCAGATATGTTAAAGCGTATGGCGCGGAGATTTGTCTGATTATTTCAAACAGAGGAATGCGGGAAATTCCCCGTTTCGATGCCTCTCCCAGTCCGAGGAAAAATACATGCACATTGCAGAAGGTTTATTATCGTTACCCTTGTTAGCGGGCAGCAGTCTTATTGCCGCCGCAGGAATACATCTTGGTTTACGTCGCCTTGACCCAATGCGCATTCCCATCACCGCCATGCTTGCCGCCGTGTTTTTTATCGCCAGCCTGATTCATTTACCGATAGGTTTTAGCAGTGTGCATTTGGTGATGAGCGGCTTATGTGGCTTGTTGTTGGGTTGGACAGCCTTTCCCGTCATCGTGGTTGCTTTATTTTTACAGAGCATTTTGTTTGGATTTGGCGGTTTAACCACTTTGGGAATTAATTTGTTAATCATGGGCTTGCCTGCGGTGATGGTGCATTATTTATTTGCCCCGAATTTAATCAAATGCAGTGTGAAACAAGCATTTTGGCGCGGCGCGGCGGCGGGCAGTCTCGCTATTGCCTTGGGGGCTTTGTTGCTGAGTGGCACGTTGGTATTAAATGGCGGTTCTGCATTTTATGAAGTCAGCAGCCTGATTTTAGTGTCACACTTACCGATTATGTTGGTGGAAGGCATGGTGACAGGCAGCATTATTGCGTTTTTGCACCGCGTCGAACCGAGTTTGTTGGAAATGGCAAGTTATGTTCAGCAAGCAACATGATTAATTTACTGCGCCCTTTTTCAAAAGGGGAGAAAATACTACAGTCTCAATATTAAAGATTTTCGTTTTAACTCAACCAGAAGGAAACCTTATGAAGTTTATATTTGATGGTCTCACCGACCAAGAAGCAGAAGAATCGCGAGCGAAAAATGGCTCCAATGCCGTTGCCGCCCAAGAAACTGAAAGCTTTTTAGAGAAATTAGTCGATAATTTTAAAGACCCGATTATCTTGATTTTAGTGGTCGCCTTGGGAATTACTTTATTATTGGCAGTGATGGGATATGCCCATTGGTATGAAGGCTTAGGCATTGCGATTGCGGTTTTGCTCGCAACTTTAATCGCGACTTGGTCAGAACATAGCAATGAAAGCGCGTTCCAAAGATTATTGGAAGAAGCGTCGATGATTCAAGTGAAAGTTTTTAGAAATAAAAGCTTAGTTGAAATCAGCATCAATGATTTAGTGGTGGGCGATCATATTTTACTGCAACCCGGCGACACCATTCCCACCGACGGCATTTTAATTGCGGGACATTTGGAAGCGAACGAAGCTTCTTTAACGGGCGAATCCGAGCCGATTAAAAAACGTTCCAGCACCGACGAAACCAATCCGCCTGAAGAAAGCCGTTTATTCCGTGCCGCCTTGGTTGAAGATGGCGAAGGCGTGTTGAAAACCACCGCCGTGGGTGAAAAAACCCGTTACGGCGAAACCATGACCGAAATCCTCACTGCGGAAGAGCGTTTGTCGCCTTTGCAAAGCAAATTAGAAGTGTTAGGAAAACATATCAGTTTGTTTGGATATATTGGTTCAGTGTTTATTTTTGTCGCATTCATGGCGAACCATATGTTCTTGCAAAGCCCCAGCGTTGCCGCCTATTTCGCCCAACCGATTGGTGAAATTATTCACCATGCGGTGACTGCGTTAATTCTATCAATTATTGTGATTGTGATGGCTGTGCCCGAAGGCTTGCCGATGATGATTGCGATGGTGCTCGCATTGAACATGCGCAAATTGCTTTCGGTGAAAGTCTTGGTGCGTAAATTACTCGGGATTGAAACCGCAGGCAGCTTGACCGTATTGTTTAGCGACAAAACGGGGACGTTGACTCAAGGACAATTAGCGGTTGAAACTTTCGTGATTGGCAGCGGGCAACAATTTGAAAACCTCGGCGCAATTCCTAACAAAGTTCAAGACTTAGTCGCATTTTCCTTGCGCAATAATACCAGCGCAGTCTTAGACACCAGCGATCCTGAAAATCCCAAAATGGTGGGTGCAGACCGTACCGAAC
>JBDLSS010000214.1:0-3625 GCA_039799345.1 Pseudomonadota bacterium | reverse complement strand
TTTAAAGAAGCCCCCAACCCCCTAAAGGGGGCTAAACACAAACAAGTTATTTAATGTTTAATATTTTAAGTCCCCTTTAGGGGATTTAGGGACTGGTTTTAAGGTTTAGCCCTCTTCAGGGATTTAGGGCGCAGTTAAAACTTAATTGATGACACGCCCTAACATTTTAGCATGTTTTCAACGCCTCACTGGCGCAGTTGCTGGTGTTTACCGCCCAGAAAAATGTTTCACTTTCCCAGTTTCACTGAGAACGTTCTACGATAAATCAGGTTTCTAATCAATCGCTACAAAGTAGTTTAGAATTTTCTCAAAAATCCAGTACAATAAACAATGCGTTACTTATCTCAACTGTGCAAACTGCGTTATTTATCCCGTGGGCTTCGTCTTACGTTATTGTGCTATCTCTGTTTAGTGCAATTCATTGCCCCATTGGTACACGCTCACAGCATCACAGGGGATGAGACTCAACATCCAGAAGGCTTACATTATCTGCATTCCTACGGTCTGCCGCCAAATACCTTAGCATCTTTATTAACCAGTACCTGCGAAAATATTGAAGTCGCTATTAACGAATTAAGCAATGGTGCAGTGCCCCATGTTGTGGTGAAGCTTGCATCGCCCAATGTCTTTATTCGTACTCGGACAAAAAACCAAGTCTTATCTCAAGCTCTCATTACTTGTTATCTCCCTTCGCTATTTTACTATTCTTGCATTCCACGCTCCCCGCCACAGTACGCATAATCACCGCTGCATTTTGAAGTACATTTAAGCGTGTGCTAAGCCAAGCCTGTTCTAATTTTATATGAGGGTTTGCGCCTGTACCGCTGCTTATTATTAAAAAACCGTGGAATAACAAATGAATAAAAAATTCATCGGGCGCACTTTGCTGATTTTGCAGTGCTTAAGCCCCAGCCTCAGCTTGGCAGCCGTCCACAGCGACAGCCTCCAAACCAGTAAACAACTCAGTTTACATGCCATTGTCGAACATACTTTTGAACGGCATCCCAATTTACAAGTCTTAACCGCCCGCATTCAAGAAGCGGAAGCCCTGTCTAAAGCCGCCAATACTTTATTGGCAGGCAGCCCTGCGGTGATTTTGCGCCACCAAACTGACCAGTTGGGTTCGCGCGGAGGTTTACGTGAATGGGAAGCAGGTTTGGAAATGCCCTTGTGGTTTCCCGCACAAAAAGCAGCGCGTCAATATTTGGCAGAACAAGCCCAGCAAAATATTCCGATTGCAAAAACAGCCCTATCGCTCTTAATTGCAGGGCAAGTGCGGGAATCTTTATGGGAAATCGCCTGGCAAAAAAATCTACTCGCACTCAGCACCCAAGAACTAAACACCGCCAAAGCGGTTGAAAATAAAGTGCGCCGCCGCTTCGAATTAGGCGAGTTGGCGCGAACCGATTTATTGCTGGCGCAAGAAGAAAGTTTACGCAAACAAACCGCGCTGTTGAGTGTGCAAACCGAAGTGCAACATGCGCAAAAACGTTATGAATTATTCACAGGATTAAACCAACTCCCTGAAGGTTATCAAGAAAAACTCAGCACGCTTGAAGAAATTGGTTTAGAACATCCTTTTTTAAATCAAGCCCAAAGCAAGGTTTTACACGCCCAAGCGCAAGTGCAATTAAGCCGTGCGGAAAAGCGTGAAAATCCGCAAGTGCTGCTAGGAATGCGTCGTGAACGTTCCAATGCCCCCGAAGCTTATCAAGACAGCATTGGTTTAAGTGTGCGCATTCCGCTGGGCAATGAAGCCCATGCCGCAACCCGCATCACCGCCGCAGAACGGGTGCAGGCTGAATTACAAAGTGAACGTGATTTGTTGAAGCGGGAATTAGAAATTGCCTTACACGAAGCAGGGCACATGTTAAACACTTACCGCGAAACCTTGGTTTTAGCGAAACAACAACATCAATTAGCGCAGGAAAATTTACGTCTGACCCGCCAAGCTTTTGAAATGGGGGAAGCGGATTTGGTGAATTTACAACGGGTGCAAGCCCTTGCTTTTGCCGCAGAACGCACCGCACTGCAACAAAATCTTGCGGTACAACGTGCGATTTCTCGTTATAACCAAGCTGTGGGAGTGTTGCCATGAATCGATTAATTATTTTAAGTTTCGCGCTGTCTTTGAGCCAAGTGTTGGCGGCGGCAGAACTGGAAATTACCATGAGTGACGCGCAAGTCAAAAGCATGGGTATTAATTTAGGCGCGTTGGAAAAAGCCACGGTGGCGGCGGGCAATCATTTGCCGGGACGGGTGATGATTCCCACCAGTAAAGAATATGTGGTGAGCACGCCGCAGCCCGCGTTAATCGAAACGCAAAAAGTGGCAGTCGGTGACACGGTGAAACAAGGGCAAACTTTAGTGCGGGTGCAAAGTCAGGAATTAATCAGTTTGCAACGCGATTATTTACTGTCTTTGACCAAACAACATTTAGCGCAAAATGAATTTAATCGCGATCAGCAATTATTCAAAGAAGGGATTATTCCTGAACGCCGTTTTATCAATACTCAAAGCCAATTGGCAGAAAGCAATGCAGAACTCAGTGCGCGCAGTCAGGCGTTAAGTTTGGCGGGTTTGAGTGAGGCTGCTTTAAAAAATTTGGGCAATACCCGCAAGCTTTCAGGTATCTTGGAAATTGTCGCCCCGATTTCAGGCGTGGTTTTAGAAAGTATGGTGGCAACGGGGCAACGGGTGAATAGCTTAGAACCTTTGTACCGAATTGGGGATTTAAGCCATTTATGGCTGGAAATTCGCGTGCCGATAGACCGTTTACCCAGTTTACGTGTTGATGCAGCGATTAGTGTTCCTGATACTAAAATTCGTGGCAAAGTGATTTTAATTGGGCAACAAGTGGATGCCAGCAATCAAACCGTGTTAGTGCGTGCGGAAATTACCGATGGTGCGGATAAATTACGCGTCGGACAATTCACTGAAGTGCATATCGATAGCATGGTTGATAAAGGCTATTACCGCGTGCCCGAAACTGCCACGGTGCGTAGCGGTGCGGATTCGATGATTTTCATCAAAACTGCAAAAGGCTTTAAAGCCTCACCTGTGCACATTGTCGCCGAACATGATTTATTCACCGTGATTCACGCGCCAAATTTAACAGGCAAAGAAAAAATCGCCATTTTGGGCACCAGCTCGATTAAGGCGCGTTGGTTAGAATTAGGCGGGACTAGCGAATGAACTTGCAAACTTTACGAGGGATAACGCCATGTTAGCCGCACTGATTAAGTTTTCCTTGATTCAACGCCTATTCGTGCTGCTGTTTGCCATCATGATTGGCGGCGCGGGAATTCATGCGTTTCACAACTTGCCGATTGATGCGTTTCCCGATGTGTCCTCGACGCAAGTCAAAGTCATCATCAAAGCCCCCGGCATGACCCCTGAAGAAGTGGAATCGCGGATTACTGCACGGATTGAAGTGGAAATGTTGGGCATTCCCAATCAAGTAATGTTACGCGCCGTGGCGAAATATGGGCTGACGGATGTCACTGTGGATTTTGCCGAAGGCACAGATATGTATTGGGCGCGGCAACAGGTGAGCGAGCGTTTGAATGCGATGTGGAATGATTTGCCCAGCGATATTTCAGGCGGGCTTGCCCCCTTGACCACC
>JBDLSS010000213.1:0-7843 GCA_039799345.1 Pseudomonadota bacterium | reverse complement strand
GCTTTCCTGTGTGTTTTGTCTATTACTATAGTTCCTTTTAGTCCTTAACTTAATGGCTGTGAAACGGCGTTTGGGAACGAGAAAAAATGTAATATTTGATTTTGATAGCTTTTAAAATTTTCGATATGAATTTGCGTGAGCATAGTGCCGTCTACTGCGCTTTATTGAGTGCGTTAGTATAACGTGAATTCGTCAAGCTCGCGTTAATATAGAGAATACAAAAAAACAAAAGCCCAAAAGAAAGCCAATTTCTTTGGGCTTAGAAAAATTAAAGCTGTCGGACGGCTTTTCAAACCCTAAAACGCATCCCCAGGAATACGTACATAACCTTCCATTAACACCCGCGCGCTACGACCCATCACGGCTTTAGTCACAATCCATTCGCCATCTACTAATTTAGCTTCTGCGCCAACTCGTAACGTACCCGATGGATGACCAAAACGGACAGCGTTACGTTCTCCACCCCCCGCCGCTAAATTCACCAATGTTCCAGGAATAGCAGCGGCTGTACCGATAGCTACCGCCGCAGTCCCCATCATGGCATGATGTAATTTACCCATTGATAAAGCGCGGACATTCACATCAATATCGTCTAAAGTGACTTGTTTACCGCTAGAAGCGGTATAAGCCTGTGGTTTAGCAACAAATGCGATTTTAGGCGTGTGCTGACGGCTTGCAGCTTCTTCAAGCTTGCTGATTAAACCCATGCGTAAGGCTGCATGGGCGCGGATGGTTTCAAAACGCGCTAACGCTGCAGGGTCGCCGTTGATGGCTTCTTGCAATTCTGTGCCTGTGTAGCCAAGGTCTTCCGCGTTTAAAAATACGGTTGGAATACCAGAGTTAATCATGGTGACTTTGAAAGTGCCGATGTTGGGCACTTCTAAATCATCGACTAAGTTGCCTGTCGGGAACATCGCACCTTCGCCATCGGCGGGGTCCATAAATTCAACTTGCACTTCTGCGGCGGGAAAAGTTACGCCGTCTAATTCAAAATCACCCGTTTCTTGTACTTCGCCGTTGGTAATTGGCACATGCGCAATAATGGTTTTTTTAATGTTGGCTTGCCAAATACGCACCACAGCCGTGCCGTTTTCAGGGACACGCGCAGGGTCAATTAAACCGCTGAAAATAGCGAATGAGCCGACCGCTGCGGTTAAATTGCCACAGTTGCCGCTCCAATCGACAAAGGGTTTATCAATCGCAACTTGACCGAATAAGTAATCAACATCGTGATCAGCTTGCGTGCTTTTAGACAGAATAACGGTTTTGCTGGTGCTAGAAGTCGCGCCACCCATGCCATCGGTGTGTTTGCCATAAGGGTCAGGGCTACCGATAACGCGCAGTAATAATTTATCGCGTGCTTCGCCTGCAACTTGAGCGGCTGCGGGTAAGTCGGTTAAGTTGAAAAATACGCCTTTGCTGGTGCCACCGCGCATGTAAGTGGCGGCGATTTTGATTTGAGGGACGTTAGACATGTTGATGGTTTCCTTATGTAGGGTGGAATAGGCGTAAGCCGTATTCCACCAGAATCAAAACATTAGCTTGGGCATGGTGGAATACGCTGCGCTATTCCACCCTACATCTACCCTTATTAAGCTGCCGTCGCCTCTAAAAAGTCCTTCGCAAAGCGTTGTAACACGCCACCTGCTTCATATACAGAGACTTCTTCGGCGGTGTCTAAACGACAGGTAACAGGTACTTTAACGGTTTCACCATTTTTACGATGAATCACAACGCTTAACTCGGCGCGTGGGGTTAATTCGCCGATTACGTCAAAAGTCTCGGTGCCGTCGATGTTGTAAGTGTGACGGGTTTCGCCCGCTTTGAATTCCAGCGGTAACACACCCATGCCCACTAAGTTAGTGCGGTGAATACGCTCAAAACCTTCCGCAACAATGGCTTCAACACCCGCTAAACGCACGCCTTTTGCTGCCCAGTCACGAGAAGACCCTTGACCATAATCCGCGCCTGCCACGATGATTAAGGGCTGTTTGCGTTCCATGTAAGTTTCAATCGCTTCCCACATACGAGTCACTTGACCTTCTGGCTCGATACGCGCTAAAGAACCTTTTTTTACGTTGCCGTTGTCGTCGCGGCACATTTCGTTTAACAGTTGAGGATTGGCGAATGTGGCACGTTGTGCGGTTAAATGGTCGCCGCGATGGGTTGCATAAGAGTTAAAGTCTTCTTCGGGTAAGCCCATTTTGGCTAAGTATTCGCCCGATGCACTGCTCGCCAGAATCGCGTTAGAGGGTGACAAGTGGTCAGTGGTGATGTTGTCGCCTAATACCGCTAATGGACGCATCCCTTTTAAGGCACGCGCACCCGCTAATGCACCTTCCCAGTAAGGAGGACGGCGGATGTAAGTGCTCATGGGTCGCCAGTCGTATAAGGGGCTTTTCGCTTCTTCTACCGCACCTAAGTCAAACATCGGAATGTAAACTTGGTTAAATTGTTCTGGTCTCACGAATTGTTTAACAATGGCATCGATTTCTTCATCAGAAGGCCAAATGTCATTTAAGGTAATCGCTTTGCCGTTTTTGTCAGTGCCTAATACATCTTTCTCGATGTCAAAACGCACTGTACCCGCGATGGCATAAGCGATGACTAAGGGCGGAGAGGCTAAGAATGCTTGTTTGGCATAAGGGTGAATACGACCATCAAAGTTACGGTTGCCAGACAATACCGCTGTCGCGTATAAATCACGCTCGATGATTTCTTGCTGAATTTTAGGGTCTAACGCGCCGCTCATGCCATTACAGGTGGTGCAAGCAAAAGCGACGATGCCGAAACCTAATTTTTCTAATTCAGGTAATAAACCTGATTCAGTTAAATACAGTTCTGCGACTTTAGAACCAGGAGCAAAAGAGGATTTCACCCAAGGTTTACGCACTAAGCCCAACTCGTTGGCTTTTTTCGCTAATAAGGCAGCGGCGACTACGTTGCGTGGGTTAGAGGTGTTGGTACAAGAGGTAATTGCTGCGATGATCACCGCACCATCTGGCATTTTGCCTTCTTTTTCTTCTGCTTGGGCTTTGTCTAAATTCACGGCAATACCACGTTCAGCTAAAGCAGAAGTGGGTAAACGACGGTGGGGATTAGAAGGGCCTGCCATGTTGCGCACAACAGTCGACAAATCAAATTCTAAGACACGCTCATATTCCGCATTAACTAAACTATCTGCCCATAAACCTGTAGTTTTAGCGTAATTTTCCACTAAAGCCACTTGTGCAGCGTCACGCCCTGTTAATTTTAAATAATCAATCGTTTGTGAATCAATGTAGAACATGCCCGCAGACGCGCCAAATTCTGGAGTCATATTGGAAATCGTGGCACGGTCACCAATGGTTAAATCCACTGCGCCATCGCCGAAGAATTCGAGATAAGCAGAGACAACGCGCTCTTTACGCAAGAATTCAGTTAAGGCTAATACCACGTCAGTCGCTGTGATGCCCGCTTTACGTTTGCCCGTTAATTTCACGCCGATGATGTCGGGCAGACGCATCATTGAAGCGCGTCCTAACATGACAGTTTCAGCTTCTAAACCGCCGACACCAATCGCAATTACGCCTAAGGCATCCACGTGTGGCGTGTGGCTGTCAGTCCCGACGCAAGTATCAGGGAAAGCAATACCATCACGCACTTGAATCACGGGCGACATTTTTTCCAAGTTAATTTGGTGCATGATGCCGTTGCCCGCAGGAATCACGTCTACGTTTTTGAACGCGGTTTTAGTCCACTCGATGAAGTGGAAACGGTCTTCATTACGGCGATCTTCCACTTCACGGTTTTTACGGAAGGCATCAGGATCAAAACCGCCGAATTCAACAGCTAAAGAGTGATCAACGATTAACTGAGTCGGAACAACAGGGTTTACTTTTGCGGGGTCGCCGCCTTGGTCAGCGATGGCATCGCGTAAGCCTGCTAAGTCCACTAATGCGGTTTGACCTAAGATGTCATGACACACGACACGCGCAGGATACCAAGGGAAGTCTAAATCGCGTTTGCGCTCAATTAACTGTTTTAAAGAGTCTGTTAACATCGCAGGGTCGCAACGGCGTACTAATTGTTCTGCTAACACGCGAGAGGTATAAGGCAGTTTTTCATACGCACCCGCTTGGATTTCTTCTACTGCGGCGCGGGTATCAAAGAAGTCTAAATTAGTACCGGCTAAAGGCTTGCGGTAATTTGTATTCATGCTACATCCTCGTTTGGCTATTAATGTGACTCAGCAAAGTCTTTTGTGAATTCTGCTTGGTATATAAGATATGACGACGCATTAAAATTTCGGCTAATTCCGCGTCACGATTAGAAATGGCTTGCACAATATGGCGATGTTCATCAAAGGCGGTGGTGACTCTAGGCCCAGCCATCCCTAACTGCACCCGATACATGCGGATTAAATGATACAAGCTATCTACGAGCATCGAGATTAATTGTGTATTTTTACTGCCTAAGATAATCCGATAATGAAAATCTAAATCGCCCGCTTCTTGATAGTAAGTCTCGCCACTTTGCACGGTTTTAAAATGGGTGCTTAATAAGTTGTTTAAATCGCTGATTTCTTCTTCTGTCATGTGAACGGCTGCCAACCGCGCCGCCATGCCTTCCAAAGCTTCGCGCACTTGATACAGTTCTTCTAAACCCTCTTGCGTTAAGGCGACAACGCGTGCGCCGATATTGGCTTTACGTTCGACTAAATGGCAAGATTCTAAACGGTTAATCGCTTCTCGAATCACAGCACGGCTAACCGCGTATTTTGTCGACAACTCCGTCTCGCTGAGTTTGCTGCTAGGACGGATAACACCTTCGACAATATCTTGTCGCAGTTGAATAAATGTTTTATCGGCAATGGTGACAGGCTGATCAGTGATGAGTCTCAGCGATACCATAGTGTATGTCTCTATTGGTGAATTGTCGACAATATAGGTTTTTTTTGGGGGGGTGTCAATGGGGATAAGAGGTGATTATCGACAATTTTGCGTAGGGTGGAATAGCGTAGCGTATTCCACCGTGAGTGTTTGCATGTTGTTAGTGTTGTGGATTCCCTTGCTGGTGCAGGTTTGTAAGTTGCATCGTAACGTTTCAGCTCATTCTGACGCTCTCAAATGTTTCAGTCGGGGTTACAAACCCAAGCCGCCTAGCGGTCTTATTTATTTCATTAACCATTACAACATATCACTGCCTCTTTAGCACTACCAATTTTTAATATCTCCTCGTTAATAAAAACAAATAAAAACCATGTATCATTCAGAGTTCTTAGAATAAATGTGCATTTCTGAGGGCAAATAATGAGAAAATTTTTTAATCGGTTTGGATGGTTAGCTCTGGGGTGGATTGCGGGTAGTGAAGCGAAGGGGGCTGTAAAAGCAGTACAAAATCATTTAGCTGATCCCACAAAGGCTTTACCTTTAGCAATTGAGCAAGCAACAGATAAAACATGGCAAGCTTTTGAATTAGCTCTGAATACTACAAAACTTGCTGAACTTAAAAAATTAATCGCTAGCGGAACAATGCAGGCGGCTTTGCAAGGGGTGATGCGTTATTTAGAGCAGCAAGGGAGTGGATTTCAACAAAAATGCTTGTTACAGCTACAAGTAATCCAAAAGGATGTCTCTTGTCGAATTGATTTAGCTCAATCGACAGAGAATCTACAGAGTTTTCATCAGCCACAAAATCTATTAAATGAAGCACAACAGATTTTGAAAGAAAACATTGATGAATTACAAAAGGATTATCCTGAATTAGCCAGCTTGTTGAAGTGGCAAACTTCACCCCAAGATTTACCGTTATTTTTGACGCTGTTTGCTTATTTCTTACGACTTGAAGTGTTGAATCACCCTTTATTGAGTCGCTTGTTAGATTTAAGGCAACCTTTAGATTTGCAAACGGCTATGCAGCAAATGCGCGGTCATGATTCTGTTCAACAACTTGCAGAACAACAGCAAAGTGTCTTAAATCGTGCTAATGCAAGCAGTGGTGTGATACAGCGTGGTTTAAGTTGTTCTTTGCACTCTGATTCTGAAAGAATATTGTTGAAAGAGTTGTTAAAGCAATATCGAAGTTTACCGACTTTGCAGCAAGTTAAATTTTCATCTTTGTTAAACGGTTTGGGAAAGCTGGCGGTTGCAACGGGAGATTTTACGGCGGCACAGGAATATTTTGAGGAAGCTGCCAGTAATTTGTACGATCAGCCCGCGCGTGCCGAAGTTTTATACAACAAGTATTGTTCTGCATTAGAACAAAAAGAATGGACGCTGGCATTAGAAGCCTTGCAACAAGCGGTGGCTTTGGATAAAGCACGTTTTGAACCTTTCTTGTTCAAACGTTATGAAATCAAACGGATTTTAGGGGCGGGTGGTTTTGGGACTGCGTTTTTATGTCAGGACACTTTTTTAGATCAATGGGTGGTGATTAAAACTTTACAAAGTGAGGAATTAAACCGCGATGTAAAGGAAATATTTCGTGAAGCACACCTTCTGAGAAAGTTGAATCATGTTTCTACAGTGACTTTGTTAGATTGCAATTTTGCTGATGCTGAAAAGGGAATTCGTCCTTATTTGGTGATGGAATATGTGGATGCGGTGTCATTGGATGATTTCCTGACAAAGTCTGAAAAGCCTTTATCAATGGCGCAGGGGCGACAGTTAGCCATGCAATTGGCAGAAACTTTGTTGGCGGCACATCAACAAGGCATTTTGCATCGTGATGTGAAACCTGCCAATGTTCTGGTGCATATTCAGGGCGAGCAATTGAGTGTTAAGTTAATCGATTTTGGTTTAGGGTTGCGGCTTGATTTTATCCAGCGCACCTTGATGGCTGCTAATGTGGAAAGGTCTATTCTGTCCAGAAGTGTTGCAGGGACGGTTCAATTTGCTGCGCCTGAGCAAATTTGTCTCCATAATAATTCGCGAATAAAATCGGTTGGAACTTATTCGGATGTTTATGGCTTTGGGAAAACTTTGTGTTATGCCTTGTTTTTACATGCTCAGCCAAATCGTAGAGATTGGGATAAGTTGGAAGACACGCAGTTTGCAGACTTGTTAAGTGATTGTATTGCACAAGACCCTTCGGAACGTCCGCAAGATTTTGATGCCGTCTTGAAAAGATTACAGATTGAAACTGAAGCAGTTATTAATCCTGTGACACCTGAACCAAGTCTTATTCGTGAATCTAAACCGAAACCAACGCCTGAACTGCCACCTGAGTTTGAATCAACAGGAATAGGAATGGTAATAGTACCAGCCATTTTACTAATCATGTTCTGTATATTGGTAGTGCTAAAGAAGTAGTGATTTGTTGTCATGGTTAATGAAATAAATGATAGCTCCTATATGATTTTCTAACTTCTTAGCCACGTAGGTTGGGCTGCCAACGGCAACCCAACATTATTAATATCCCACTTTGGAATATTTTCGTTAGGTTGGCTTGTCGCCAGCCCAAGCTACTTTTTATTATCCTATTCTCCTTGCTGGTCGGGGTTTGTAACCCCGACCAGCACATTTGAGAGCGTCAGAGTAAACCGAAACGTTACGGTGCAAGTTACAAACCTGCACCAACTTCGACAGTTAAAAAAACCTTCCAAACTTACAAAAGCTGGAAGGTTTCTCAATGATTTTTTAAGCAGTTTTAAGGCAGCATCCGTTGCACAATGCCATTTTTTGCAATCATGTGTTTAATCGCAGCCGCGATATGAATTGCAATTAACACCGCAAAAATAATCCCTGCAATATCATGGGTTTCATTGAAAAATGCACGTAAATTGTCATTTTTCGCGCCCCATACGGGTAACAATATTCCAAAAAATGCGACTTTATAGCCGCCATAAATCGAAGCTAAATAA
>JBDLSS010000212.1:0-7197 GCA_039799345.1 Pseudomonadota bacterium | reverse complement strand
TGTGCTTTGTAAAATCTCGAACGCTTTTTTGTAATCGTTACGGTGTACAGTAAAGGTAAAGTCGGTGCTGCCATCGGCCCCAACGTTTTGAATAATCATGTCAACTTCAATGTTGGCTTCTGAAATCGAACCCAAAATTTTATGGGCAATCCCAGGTTTGTCAGGTACACCGAGCACGGTTAATTTAGCTTCGTCACGATTAAATGCAATACCTGAAATCAGGGCTTGTTCCATTGTTTCATCCTCTGGCGCAATGAGTGTACCTTCCCCATCTTCAAATGAGGATAGCACACGTAAGGGTACATTGTACTTGCTGGCAAATTCTACTGAGCGTATTTGTAATACTTTTGAGCCTAAACTTGCCATTTCAAGCATTTCTTCATAACTAATGCGGTCTAGGCGACGTGCACGCGGCTCGATACGGGGATCGGTGGTATAAACCCCGTCCACATCGGTGTAAATTTGGCATTCGTCAGCTTTCAAGGCTGCGGCTAAAGCCACGCCTGTGGTGTCAGAACCGCCACGTCCTAACGTGGTGATATTGCCATTTTCGTCTACACCTTGGAAACCTGCAACTACGACCACGCGCCCTTGGGCTAAATCGGCACGCATTGCTTTATCGTCGATTTCTAAAATGCGGGCTTTACCAAATGCGCTGTCGGTCAGAATACGCACTTGTGCGCCTGTGTAGGAGCGTGCGGGACAACCTTGGGCTTCTAAAGCAATTGCCAATAAACCAATGGTGACTTGTTCGCCCGTGGACATAATCGTGTCTAATTCACGCGCATTGGGCGGATCAATAATACTTCTCGCCAAACCGATTAAACGATTGGTTTCGCCACTCATGGCAGAAACCACGACCACGACATCATGCCCTTTGGCACGGCTGGCGATAACTTTCTTGGCGACATTTTGGATTCTGTCAACTGAACCCACCGAAGTGCCACCGTATTTTTGTACAATAAGTGCCATCTGCTGCGTATTACCCCGTAAAGTAGGTTAAAAGTAGTTATTAAACACTATTTGCACGCAGAGTTAAAGCATAGCCACGGTTTTGGAATATTTTGTGGGAGATAGGGTGGGTTAAGAACGATTGTGAATAGGGGCTTTCAAGTTTTTAAAATAGGTAGTGCCAAATAAGTAAGGATTTTAGCCAGCTTATTTTCTGAATCAGGATTGACAGGATTATCCGAATTAAACAGGATTACCCACTGATCTTCACAACATCAAGTTTCTTTAATCCTGTAAATCCTGATTCAGACAATCATTACAACTTGAGCACTACCAAATTTATGTATCGACAACATTTTGTCCATGAAACATCTCAAAAATTTCACGCTGTAACTGTTGGGTAATATGGAGTTGTTCTTTAGCTGAGATATCTGAAGTTTTAGCATTAAATAAGTAATTATCTAAATCAAAGGCTTTTAACATCATTTTAGTGTGAAAAATATTTTCTTGCGGTACATTCACATCAATGGTTTGATATAAATCTAAAGTATGTTTACTAATATAGTTTTGAATCGAGTTAATTTTGTGATCGATGTAATGTTTATAGCCCATTATATCACGGGTAAAACCGCGCACCCGATAATCCATAATCACAATATCTGAATCAAAACTATGAATTAAGTAGTTTAATGCTTTTAATGGTGAAATTCGTCCACAAGTAGATACATCAATATCCACTCGGAACGTACTGATACCACTGTCTGGATGGCTTTCGGGATAGGTATGTACAGTGATATGACTTTTATCGAGGTGAGCGACCACGCTTTCTGGTAAAGGTCCGGGCCCTTCGCTGTTCGATAAATTTTTAGCCTGTATCGGTTCTTCAGAAATCAATAGTGTGACACTTGCCCCTTGTGGTTCATAGTCTTGAGAGGCAATATTTAAAATGTTTGCCCCAATAATTTTAGTGACTTGTAATAAAATTGAGGTCAAACGTTCAGAATTATAAACTTCATCAATATAATTAATATAGCGTTGGCGTTCTTGGGCATTTTTTGCATAGCAAATATCATAAATATTAAAACTTAAAGTTTTTGTCAGATTATTAAAACCTTCTAATTTAAGTTTGAGCTTTTTACTCATGGCTATCCTTTTTTTAGATTGAATTTCCTTAGAATTTTTTATTCTATCACGTTTCGATAACAGGCTTAAGTCCCTATGATAAATAGACATAGTTTCATAATAAATGGGATTTAGCGAACTTTATCAATTTGAGTGCGGGTTGGATGAAAAAATAATCCAATCCCATGCCATAGTTTGCTGAAAGGAAAGAGTATTAATAAAATTCCTGCACTGATAATATGTAAAACTATTACTATATCCGTCGTTGGGAAAGTGGTGGGTTGAAATTGGCTTAAACTGAGGATAAAAATTTTTAATTGCACAATATCGGTGTGATAGATAAGACGGGTGAGTAAGCCGCTGCTACTGATGAAAATTATTAATATTAATAAACTGTAATCGCTGGGCATGCTGATATAACGCACGCGTGGCAATACGCAGCGTCGAAGTAACAATAACAAACTGCTTGCCAAAAATACCCAGCCTGCCCAAATACCCAGATTTTGAACTGCCACTATCCACGACCATACAGGATAGGTGAAATAGCGTAAATGTCGAAAAGCAATCAATAATAAACTCACATGAAATAGCCAAGCGCATAACCAAAGAAATTTATCGGCGCGTAACAGGCTGCGAAAACCTAAAATTTCGTGGCTGAGTGTCCACAACATTCCCCACTGGGTGAGGGGTGAAGGGGTTAAGGGACGTGGAAAACTGTGTTGTGGTCGAAAAGCTCGCCACACCTTGTAAACTGTGCCCACCAAGGCAAAGCTGAAACTGAAATAAAGAAACAGAGCGAAACTGGTGTTAAACATGTTGGTTTTTCCGATTAAATCTTAACTGTACCCAAAAAAATCCGCTAAAGAAGAGGTTTACCTAAAGTATCTAATTTGCTAACTTTACTCAATATATGGATACAGATGAAATACTACAGCAGCCGAAAAGCATCAAAAATTTTGAATGTGCACGCAAATATACTTAGAAAATGGGCGGATAGTGGAAAAATTGAAGTAATCAAAACAGCAGACAGAGAATTACCGTTCATTAGAATATTCGTATAAACTGAGTTATGATGAAATTTTTAAAAGCGCGGCAGGACATGACAATGATTACAATGGTGGGTAATCTCAAAGGTGGATCGGGGAAAAGTACGGTCGCCTTCAATCTGGCGGTGTGGTTGGCGAGTGCAGGTCAAGCAATTGAGCTTTATGATCTGGACCCACAATGTACGCTGGGTGATGTGTTACAAGTGCGTAAAGAAGAAGGTTTTGAACCTGAATTGAAAGTGCACCGCTATTTGCGCCCCGCTCAAAAAGTGATCGACTCAAACCCCAATACTGAAATTTTAATTGATGTGGGCACAGCAAACATGGCAGGTATGAAACGCGCAATTACCATTGCAGATCGCATCATCATTCCTGTGCCACCCAGTCAAGCAGATATTTGGTCAACACAACGTTTTTTATATCTTATCGCCAGTGAAAAACGCGAGAAGCCTTTAAAAGTTATCGCGTTTATCAACCGTGCCGACACCCATATTGCAGTTCACGAATCTGACGAAGCAGAAACTGCATTGCATGCTTTGCCAGGCATCAGCATTTTACCCCTGCGACTCTCCCAGCGGATTTCTTACCGTCGCTCATTTAGCGAAGGTTTAGCCGTGTTTGAATTAGAACCTTCAGGAAAAGCTTCTCTCGAATTTCAAAAATTTGCCAAATTGCTGTATCCCAAACTTTAATAAGTTAGTGACGAATGCCAGGCACATTTAGAATTTGCCCGTTATTTATCGCAGTCAAATACAATTCTAATTCGGCATATTCACGGGCATCGGGTGGCAATTCGTTGGCACGCACGGACACGTTACACCATTGAAAACGCTTGCGAATATCCCAAATTTCACCGCGACTGGTGCGATAAGTAGGAAAATGATCAACCATGCCTTTTGTTGTCGTCAGATATTGACCCCGCAGCCATTTGTTTGCCCCCGTTTGATGACAATCCACACAAGCAAGATTTAATTGCCCCTGTTTACGTAACATCAAAGCCTCACCGCGTTTAAAAGCTGCTTGGGTGTTCTCATCTTTAATATCGACCGCAATCGCTTTACCATTGCTCAGTGAACGCAAATAAATTGCTAACGCCAAGTTTTCAGAGGATTGCAGCACATAATCTAGTTTTTTGGTTGCTTGCGTGTGACGGGTAATAAATTCTTCAATTCCCAATACTTTTTGTAAACTGGGCGCGTATTTAGGCATCTTCACTGCCCAATGGTCAAAACTCGTTGCGGATGAGTGACAAGTACTGCATTGTTGCTGAAATAGTTGACTGCCTAATTCTAAACTCGCCACCGCTGGATTTTCAAAGGGATCGAGATTATTACGATTTTCAACAGGCAGCGGTCTTTGTGTCGGATCATCCACGGTATCTGCAAATTCAATCGGGTCTTTCAGGGTTTTTAAATAAGCAACAATGTCTTTAATTTCTTCTTGGTTGATTAAACCGTGTGCGCCCCAAGGAGGCATAACGCTGTTGGGATTATAAATACGTGAATCATAAATATAATTAAACATGCGTTCTTCGTCATTTTCCCACGCGCCAATTTCAGTGAGATTAATCCCCACATTGCCCATCAAATGCTCATCGGGCACAAGGTGGCATGCCAAACAACTGCCTCCCAATTTACGATCTGCAATAAGTTTTTTACCATTCGCGGCATCGCCAAGAATAGGCGTTTCTATGTTTTGTTTAGAACTAATCGGAGATGGCAATTCTTTTGCGGTATTTGTATACCTGTCCCAGTTTTTTTGTTCCCAAGTGGCATAACGTGCCCAAGGGGCTTTATAAGTGGGTTTTACGGCTTCCAGTGGAACATTCGCCGCAAATTCGCTGGCATGTGTTGAAAGCATTATTGTTGAAAAAAAAGTCATCACAAAAAATACAGCATAAATTTTAAAACGAGGGGAGGCTAACATAATGCTAACTCTAGTTTTACGGACAGATTTCTAATACTAGAATGTTTTTTAAATAAAAAATAGCATATAATCAATATATTATTATATTAATAAATACTTAATTCAACTTAATTAATTGTAATTAAAAGTTTTTATATAAAAGTAGCACTATTATTTTTTCAGTATAAGTATATAAGTAGTGCTTTTAACGCAGCGTTTTGCAAGATTCTGTATGGAATATGGCGAGAGGGTGGGGAATTTAATACTTCAAGATAAGGGCTGGTCGTATTACGAACACTGCCAGCCCTAAATTAACCTGAGTTCTGGATAAGAAATAGCGGAAAGTTTAATCAATCCAGCTTGTTAAAAAAGTTGCAAAGATTATCAGAATCAGGATTCACAGAATTAAAAAACCTTTTTTAACATGATGCGTTCATCCTGCTTAATTCGGATAATCCTATCAATCCTGATTCTGACAATAAACTCGTCACAGCCAAAACAGTTTTCTTATCTCAAACTCAGGTTAAATTAGGCACGGTTTAAGAGCCGCTAGATTTTAAAAAATGACACTAACGACAATTAGGGCGTTTACCTTGCCGCTGTGCTTGTTGATAAATACTCATCGCTTGCGTCATATTTTTGTTTAAATCACTGATGCGGGTTGTATTAGCAGGATGAGTTGAAAGAAATTCAAAGGGTTGAGCTTCATTGGCTTGATTCATACGTTGCCACAGCACCACACTTTCCCGTGGATCAAAGCCTGCTTGAGCCATCAATTTTACCCCAAGCACATCCGCCTCACTTTCTTGCACACGACTATAGGGCAATAAAATCCCGACTTGCGCCCCCAGTCCCAATAAACCCAGTGCGGTTTGCCCTGTTTGCGTGTCAGGTTTGACTACCGCATTGATTAAATCTAAGCCTTGTGCCACTGCTGTTTGTTGCGACATACGTTCATTACCGTGCTGGGAAAGTACGTGTGCGATTTCATGCCCCAACACAGCTGCCAAACGTTCTTGGGTATTCGCCACGGGCAAAATACCGGTGTAAACACCAATTTTTCCGCCAGGCAAGGCAAAAGCATTAATTGCCTTGTCGCGAAATACCACGACTTCCCATTGTGCATTCGAACCCGCTTCACGTAACAAAGCATCAGTAATACAACGCACATAACGATTAATACTGCTGCTATTTTCAATGGTGGTGGATTGTTTCAAATCGCTGAAAGCTTTTACCCCCATTTGGTCGACTTCGCTGTTTCCCCCCAGCAACAATTGCTTTCTGCCAGTGGGTGATGTTGCGCAACTGCTTAAAAATACCAGTAAGCTTAATAAAAATACGCCGCGTAAACGCATAAATTCATTCCTCATGAAAAGCAAAGCATTGTTTTTCTTATTTGAATGACGCATAAAATAAGACCTTGCAGATTTTGAAAACCAGCAAGGTCTTTAACTCCAAGTGAAATCGAGATTTAGGACTGCCAATCTTCGAAAACTATAAACTAAAATGGCACGTCATCATCAAAATTATCTGGAGACGTACTGGGTGCTGTGGAACGCGGCGCACTTTGTTGTTGTGAACCCATATTGCTAGAGCCTGAGGGTGCATAACTGCTCGGTGCAGCAGGTGCAGAATAACTGGCTGTGCCTGAGTTTTCAGACTTACTACTCAACATTTCCATATCTCTAGCAATGATTTCGGTGGTATAACGGTCTTGTCCGTTTTGATCTTGCCATTTACGGGTTTGCAGGCGACCTTCGACATAAATTAAAGAACCTTTACGCAAATATTGCGCAACGACTTCAGCTTGTCTGTCGAAAAATGCGACTCGATGCCATTCGGTGCGCTCTTGTTTTTCACCCGTTTGTTTATCTTTCCAACTTTCAGAAGTTGCAAGACTGATATTCGCTATCGCAGAACCCGTGGCGGTATAACGCACTTCTGGGTCTTTACCCAAACGTCCGATTAAAATTACTTTATTTATTGAAGACATACGAAATTACCTTTGTTCAATTGCAACTGAATAATGTGCCAGCGCAGCCATATCAACCGCTGCTTTGTCTATTTTTAGATAAGCCACGCCTTCATCTACCGCAATTGCCGCTTCGACAACGCCGCGAATTTCAAGCAATTTCTTAACTAATAATTGGGCTTGATGGGCTTCCAAAACACC
>JBDLSS010000211.1:0-5021 GCA_039799345.1 Pseudomonadota bacterium | reverse complement strand
CTGCTTGGGTGCGCGAGGTTTGAGAAATATTTTCAATTTGTCCTGCCAACTGCACCGACACTTTTTCGATTTCTGCCAAAGCCTCGCCTGCACGTTCCGCAATCTTCGCCCCAGCCACCACCCCAGCGGTACTTTGTTCCATCGAAGCCACCGCTTCATTGGTGTCGCTTTGAATGGTTTTCACCAGTGCATCAATTTGCTTAGTTGCATTACTGGAACGTTCTGCAAGGCGTTGTACTTCGTCAGCAACCACCGCAAAGCCTCGTCCTGCTTCACCCGCCATCGCTGCTTGAATCGCAGCGTTTAAGGCGAGAATGTTGGTTTGGTCGGCGATGTCGTCAATCAAGCCCACAATTTCACCAATTTCCTGCGAGCTTTCCCCTAAACGCTTAATCCGTTTTGAGGTTTCTTGAATTTGTTCACGAATGGTTTCCATACCTGCAATGGTGTCTTGTACGGCTTTCGCGCCTTTGCTGGCAATTTCCACTGATTTTTTCGCCACTTCCGCAGATTCAATTGCATTGGCTGACACTTTCTTCACTGAGTTTGCCATGCCAATAATCGCTTGTCCTGCTTTGGCGATTTGTTGGGCTTGGCGTTCACTTGCATGTGTCAATTGAGCTGCAATATTGCGCGTGCCTTGGGCGGCTGCAGTCACTTGCACGGCGGTTTTATTAATACTGATAACCAAGTCGCGCAAAGCTTCGATGGAGTAGTTAATTGCGTCTGCAATTGCGCCCGTAAAGTCTTCGGTCACCGTGGCATTCACCGTTAAGTCACCATCTGCCAAGTCGGCAATTTCACTGAGTAAACGTAAAATAGCTTCTTGGTTGCGCTGATTGGCCTTGAGTTGTTCTTCCAAACGTTGCTTGGTTTCTGAAGCGCGTGCTTGGTTAATGCGGGTGATGATAATACTTAATAAAACCAACAACACTAACACTAAAGCGGCTAAGAAATTACCCAAGGTGGTCGAAACAAAACGTTGTTCTGTGGCTTTAACATAGGCACTGTGTAATTCTTCAATCGCCGTTAAAATTTTGTGAACTGCTTCATTAATTGCTTGTGAAGCATCTTTGGCTTGGAATAATTGTTCAGATTTATCAAGGAAGTAATCAATTTTTTCAATCTTTTGTTCAAACAGCGCCTTCAATTCTTGAATTGCTTTGCGGGCAGCAACATCGGTGACTGCGGTGACATCTTCACCACCATCTAACAGTAAGGTTAGCGTGTCACTGAATTCGCTAATATCATCACCCAATTGTTGTTCTGCATTGATTGCGTCAGAATCACCGCGCAGAGAGAGTCGAATGCTGTTAGAAATACGTTCTAATAACATTAACTGGTGGGTGACTTTGTACATTTGTGCTTGATTTGCGCCCCCAGAAACCGCAGCTTTGATGGTTTCCTCGGTCTTGGTCACCACATCATTGGTAATTTCACTCAGGGTTTTGGATTCCCCATACAGACGAATCACCGCTTCTTCAGTTTGTGAAAGCTGGGAAATATGTCCATCTGCTCCTTTCCAAAGATTGGTGAGGTTGGTTAAGCTTGGGTTTGCAGCTTCAGGCGTGCCCGCCATTCCCGTGTTGCTGTTACCACTGGTGACTAAATCCAGTAAACGCTGATATTCACGACGCGCTTTAATGACGTTCTTAAACCCTTCTTCATTTCCCCGTGAAGCAGTCACTGCATACTGTGAAGTTTGTTGGGACAAAAGCCGCAATTGCGTGACATAGCCTAAGTATTCTTCATCATGCCTACTATCGATTGCCACAAAGGTGAAAACGGCAGTCATCAGCACAAACGATACCAGCAGCAAGCCAATAAAGGCATAGAGCGACTTATTGGTAGTACCCACTGTTTTAATTGAAACTTTCATGGCTAAACGCTAACCTCCATGCAGATGTGATAACTGGGACTGCCTGTCACGATAAACTTCCACGCGCAACTTGCCTTACGCTGCCTTAACGCAGTTAAGGGTAATGCAGGGGAAAAAAAAGAGTTTGTATAAGGCATAGATACTGAATCCGTGAAAAAGTTTGGATATTAAAATACTTTGTAACTGGTCGATATTATAAAGCGGCTTTGAGAAATAATTCACTCTCCGCTAAAGTGCGTACGTCAAACACCGTCCATGTTCCTTCTTCTGTACTGCTGAAAGAACCTTTTGTAAAGGCGGTCAACCATGATTCTTTGCAGGGCGTTTCCATATCGCGCGATTGTTCAGGAAAATGCTTAATTCCTAAAACCTCATCGACTAATAATCCTGAATTAACCCCTGCTTGGTTTATCACCAGCATCCGTGAACGATTTTCTACCGCAGTGGGCTTGCCTGCTAAACAGGCTTGTAAATCGATCACGGGTAACAAAGTGCCTCGAATATTTGCCAAGCCCCTGACCCATACCTTAGCTCCTGGAACTTTAGCTAATGCGGTAGGGCAGGGCAAAATCTCGCGAATATCACTGAGTGGGGTTAAAAGCTGGGTTTCACCCACACGAAATGCAATACCACTCCAAAAGTGTTGGATTTTTTCTTGGCGCGGTAAGCCACGCGCACGCTGTCTTGCGCGCCGCTCTAGCTCTTGTAACCACTGATAGGGCGTTGCAGTGTTTGCCATGTTGAATCCTTAACCTAATCTGCGACAACGGGTGTGTGCTGTCATGGATATTTTCCGTTTACACACTTTTCACAATCAACCCAATAGTTTTTTGATCGTTGCCAATAATTCATCTTGTTTCACAGGCTTCACCAGAAATTCTTTTGCCCCCTGCATTAAACCCCAAGCCCGATCACTTTCCATATTTTTTGAAGAGACAATCACGACAGGAATCATACTGGTTTCTGGTGCTTTGGTAATCTTGCGAGTTGCCTGAAAGCCATTAAGACCAGGCATAACCACATCCATAATAATTAAATTTGGCTTGGTTTCGAGCGCTTTTTGAACACCTTCTTCACCGTTAGAGGCTTCTGAGGTTTGATAACCTTGTCCCTCCAACATGTTTTTCACCAAGTAAGCGTCCGTTGGTGAATCATCTACAATCAATATATGCGCCATACTTTCAAATCTCTTGCAGCAGCCATAGACATTTCACTTAAGCGTTTGTTTTGGCCTCACCCGCCTTTACATCTACAACATAAGTTTTAATCGTATTCAGTAATTCTTCACGGGTGAATGGCTTCGTCATGTAGTGCTCAGCCCCCACGATTCTACTGCGTGCCCGCTCAAATAGCCCGTCTTTACTGGATAACATTACGACGGGAATTTTTTTGAAAGCGGGATTATTTTTGATCAATGCACAAGTTTGATAACCGTCAAGGCGAGGCATCATAATATCAACGAAAATGATATTAGGCTGAGCTTCCATGACCCGTGCCAGTGATTCAAAACCATCCGTTGCGGTAATGACCTCGCAACCTGCTTTTTTGAGGAGGGTTTCTGCAGTACGTCGAATGGTCTTGCTATCGTCGATGACGACAACTTTAATTCCTTCAAAACCTGTTACTTCAGTTTCCACGGTCTTACTCGCTCTCAGACATAATCTCTCAGATATAATTGAATAGTTATGAGTTGCATAGTAGCCTTACTATGTTTCTCTAAACGTTGCTTCGCAATTTATTGAAATAAAATTATTATTTCTTTATTTGGGCTATCGCTACGTTCATATAGCACTGCTAACTCTCAGTACTTGTGTTCACAGGTTACGAATTCTCTAGGCTCAATCCCTTGATTTTACCCTACCAAGCAACACTATGGTTGATACGCTTTAATACAGTGCTTCAATGTTAAGAACAGCTTTGAATGATTCGCCCCATATAGGCTCTACATTTGTAGACGCTGATCAACTCTCAAGGCAGCCCTTGTGATTAAACCGAAAGTGCCTGAAAGTATAATTGAAAAGCAAAGTTTCTCAAACATTTTTACAGGTGCGGTTATCACAGACTACAATTTATATATCGATTACGGGGATTTATGTAACAGAACACATCCCGTTGAGCGACTCGCATTCTATACACACCAATGCTTATTATAAACGCAATAGGTGACACTAAAAAGCATGTTACTTGAGATCGTTACATTTGAACACCTAAATCCGAGAGAGCAGTCATTTGATTATGTGTCAGTTTTTTTAAAAGAGGTGATTTAGGCAATGCCAATACCAATATTGAAGAGACTAGCGTATTGCAAAGAATGTTTTTTTAACTATTAGTTAACACTGTCTACTGAATCTTTCACCTTAGATATTATAGATAAAAAGCTAATATAAGACACTATGTTATATACTGGATTGCAGTAAAATTACGCATAATGGATAATTCTAAGTGAGCTATTTTTAAAATATAAGCTTCAATTCCGAAATTTAGTTCAAAAAGAAATTAGAAAGCGACTATTACTGTCTGTTTCTTTTTAAATTTAAGGCATGATATGCCCCTTGTTCTCATCAAATATGTTTTAAACAAATGGGGTTACTGACAAATATGACTCGTTATCGAACAGTTAGTTATAATATGATTTAATGACAATATTATTATTTTATGAATAATTGGTGAAAATCAGCCCTCTGTTTTTAATCATGTCAACTCTGCATCCTAGCCTTCCCTGAAACCATACCCGAAGTAAGAAAACTGTGATTATAGACTTGGCGACAATCGCCGCACGACTCAATTCCTCTTTAAATATCCTAATTTTTGGCTTTCCAAAAGGCATCGTATGATGATACACGCTTCTCAAGCGACAGTTTTATCCACACTTCCCAATTTAATTCACCCCGAAGCTTCTTGTAACTCATTGAAGCGCTTAGAAGCGCATCTGTTAGCAAACCAGTCCAGCATTGAACAGTGGTTGCGTCAGCAATGGTTACAAACGCCCGCACCCTTTTATGCCTCTGTTGATTTGCGCAATGCAGGATTTAAAATTGCGCCTGTGGATACCAATTTATTTCCCGCAGGCTTTAATAATCTAAACACCAGCTCCTTACCTATTTGCATTTACGCGGTGCAATCCGCCTTATCACGATTATGC
>JBDLSS010000210.1:0-19173 GCA_039799345.1 Pseudomonadota bacterium | reverse complement strand
TTGACAGGGATTGGCCAATTACCAATATTACTGGGGTCTAAATTACTGAAATCATCAAGTTTCATGCGCAACGCTCATTACTGTGCTAGTTCATCACTCTTGGGGGCGGTTTGCGTAACTTCTAATTTGAAACTACTCACACTGCGGGGTTTTTTGGCGGCACTGGTGGCATTCACACCGAGAGGAATTTTTTCTTCTTTTGCCGAAATTAACTGAATTTGCGGATTGGTCAACCACTGCGATTTTTCAATATTGCGCATTAATGAAGACACCCGTGCGTCAGACTGTGCAATCCCTTCAAGGATTAATTTATCATTTTTCTGTTCTAGGGCAGAGAAATAAACCCCATCAGGCAATTGTTTCACTAATTCATCGAACAGATGCACGATTTTTGGACGGTTCGATTCTAGTTCTTGAATCACGTTCATCCGATCAATCAAACGTTGTTTTTTCTTCTCGAGGTCTTCGATTTCTTTAATCTGGGCTTCCACCCGTTTGATTTCTTTACCTAAATAAGTATTGCGACTTTCTTGATAATCAATCAAGCCTTCCATAAACAAATGGGCAGAAAGCACCACCACCCCCGCCACGGCAAGTGACGCGCCTGTAAAAACTGCCAGACGAATCTCACGTTCACGTTTAAGGTTCTCACGCCAAGGTAATAGGTTTAAATGTGACATAATTAGTAGTGTTTATCAAAAGTTCGTAAGGCAAGCCCACAGGCGATAAGCAGTGCGGGCGCATCATTCATTAAATCTTTTTTACTGACTTTATTGGAAACCGACATTGCAATGAAAGGATTGGCAATGGTGACATGTCCCCCGATTTCCTCATTCAGCAATTCGACCAAGCCTGCAATGGCAGCACAGCCCCCAGAAACCAAAACATGAGACAAACGTTCTGCGGTGGGCGAATTACAATAACGTTGCACCATGCGGTTGACTTGTTGGGCGAGTTCACGTTTAAAAGGAATTAATAATTCAGTTTCATAACTTTCAGGTAAACCGCCTTCACGCTGCGCATTGATCGCTTCGGCGTATCCTAAACCATATTTCAATTGAATACGTTCAGTTAAATTTTTAGCCCCAAAGGGTTCATCAAAGGTAAAAATAATTTTATTGTTCGACAGCACATACACTGTGGTGGAATGTGCGCCCACTTCGACAAGGGCTAAAGTTTCGTCGGGATTAATTTCGGGGTCATCTTTTGCGAGTAAAACCAGTGCGTTTTCTAAAGCATAGCGTTCAATATCAACCACTTTAACTTTAAAGCCACCCAATTCTATGGCGGCCATGCGCGAGTCTACAACCTCATTGCGGGCGGCGGCAAGTAGTACATCCATGCGGGTATCTGGTTCTTTTTCATTCGGACCTATAACTTCAAAATCTAAATTAACTTCGTTGAGGGGGAAAGAAATGTATTGATTGGCATCGGCTTCGATGGTTTCGCGGATTTCATCATCGGCTAAACCTGCAGTCATGGTGACGACTTTGGTAATCACCGAATTGCCTGCGACAGCACAGGCGGCATGTTCTGCACTGGGCTTAGCTCGCGCTTTAACACGGCGGATAGTATCACCCACAATCTCAAGTTCTTTAATATCTTTATTCTCAACCGCTTTTTCTGGTAATAACTCCATCGCATAGCTTTCCACACGATAGCCATTGCCCACTTGAGTGAGTTCAAGTAATTTAACTGCTGTGGAGCTAACATCTATTCCCACAACTGTCTTGGGTTTAAGACTAAAGATTCCCACAACTTTTCCTTTTAAAAATTTTAGGTTATACAAGATTACTCTAGTGCTACATTAAACTCTATAGGCTCTTAGAGGTCAATAGTCATTGCTTAGACAAGACTGAGACAAATTAGTGTGTTTCCTCCCAAAGCTATTTATAATAATATGAATTCCTTACTGAGTTCACTTTGATACTTTACCCTTATGAGCATTAGACAATATATTTACCTAAGTTTGCGTGTCATCACTTACATGCTCGTGGTGATTGGGGTGTTAGCAGCTTCAAGCGTTGCCCTCGTCTACTGGCATTTTATGCCCCAATTACCCTCGATTGATACGTTGAAGGAGGTGAAATTTCAAGTTCCTTTGCGCATTTATAGCCAAGATAATGCCTTAATTGCAGAATTTGGCGAACAACGCCGCATTCCCCTTGGCGCAAAAGACATGCCATTCTTGTTATTGAAAGCCGTGCTTGCAGCTGAGGATGACCGTTTTTACGAACATAACGGGGTCGATGTTAGAAGCTTGATGCGGGCTGGAGTCAGTTTGTTACGCACAGGGGAAAAGCGTCAGGGGGGTAGCACGATTACGATGCAGGTAGCGCGTAATTTTTTCTTGGATCCCGAAAAGAATTACACTCGAAAAATTAAAGAAATTTTACTGGCACTGAAAATTGAAGACGAACTTAGCAAGGAAGAAATTTTACAACTCTATCTCAATCAAATCTTTTTCGGTCACCGTGCCTATGGTGTGGGGGCTGCTGCACAAGTCTATTATGGTAAAAGTATTCAAGAACTGAGCCTTGCGGAATATGCCACGCTCGCAGGTTTGCCGAAAGCACCTTCTACTAATAATCCGCTCAGCAATCCTGAACGCGCCATGGAACGCCGCAATTATATTTTACGGCGCATGTTGGAACTGAAATATATTGATAATGAACAATTTCAAACTGCCAGCATCGCGCCCAATACCGCGAAATTGTACAGTGCTAATGTTGAATTAGAATCGCCTTATATTGCAGAAATGGTACGCAGCTATATGATTGAAAAATATGGTGAAGAACGTACTTACAACAGTGGTTATCGGGTTTACACCACGGTAGACAGTCACTTACAACAAGCGGCACAAAAATCATTACGCAACGCCTTATGGTCTTATGATGAACGCCACGGCTATCATGGGGCGCGTGAAAAAGTCAAAATTCCCACAGGTTTGAAAGACAAAGAACTCGCCAGTTTTGCCGCTGAAGTGTTGACAAAACACCCAGTCGCAGGGGGCATGTTGCCCGCCCTCATTACCGAAGTGAAAGAACGCAAAGCCACGGCTTATACGGTGCAACATGGCAATATCGAAATTGCTTGGGAGGAAATGTCTTGGGCGCGTCCTTACATTGATGAAGATAGTACGGGTGGTGCACCGCGCAATGCCAATGATGTGGTCAAGCGTGGTGATGTGGTGATGTTGCGCCCCCTGCTACGCACCGCAACCGCATTGAAGAAAAAAATAGCACCTACGCCCCCGCCCAGTGAAGAAGATGATTATGTACCCCCTGAAGAAGTACCTGTTGGTGTGCAGCAAGTCAAACGTTGGCGACTGGCAGAAATTCCCAAAGTTGAGGGTGCATTGGTTTCACTGCGTCCCGACGATGGGGCATTAATTGCCTTGGCGGGTGGCTTTGATTTTTACTTGAGCAAGTTTAACCGCGTCACCCAAGCCGAGCGTCAACCCGGCTCGAATTTTAAACCTTTCGTGTATTCTGCGGCATTGGAATATGGTTTTAATGCCGCCAGCGTGATTGTGGATGAACCGATTTCGGTGGAAGTGGGTTCTACCGTCTGGGAACCTGAAAACTATGGACGGCGATTTTATGGTCCGACTACGTTTAGAAAAGCCCTGACCTATTCGCGCAACATTGTGTCAATTCGGATTTTAGATAGTATTGGAATTGATGAAGCGATTGACCATGCGGTGTTATTCGGATTTAAAGAGGATAAATTACCCACGAATTTAACCTTGGCATTGGGCACGGGCGAAGTCACACCTTGGGAATTGGTGAATAGTTATGCTGTCTTTGCCAATGGGGGATATAAAGTAGATAGTTATTTTATACAACGGATTGAAGATGTTGCGGGGAATGTGATTTTTCAAAGCAATCCTGCACGGGTCTGTCATGAATGTGAAATGGATGTCATCTCACCAACGCCTGCCCCCGCACCTGTCAGCAATAAAAAAACTCATGCTAAAAAACAGGAAAAACTTGTTGTGCCACCCACTCCTGTGGCAACTTTGCAGGCAACTGAAGCCAATAATCCCAATGCTGCGATTCATGCAAAACGGGTAATTCGGGCGCAAAATATTTGGGTGATGAATTCGATTTTGCGAGATGTGGTGAAATTTGGGACAGCGCAGCGGGCACTAAAACTGCATCGGGCAGACATTGCAGGAAAAACAGGTACAACCAATGAGCAGAAAGACGCATGGTTTTCAGGTTATACGCCTGACGTGGTTTCCACAGCATGGGTGGGATTTGATCAACCCCAGTCTTTAGGTGAGAAAGAAACGGGGGGGCGTTCTGCCTTGCCGATGTGGATTGAATTCATGACCGAAGCTTTGAAAGATAAGCCTGAACGTCCCTTGCCGCAACCCACAGGGCTAATTTCCGCCAAAATTGATCCCGACACAGGCACAGTGGTGAAAGGTCGGCGTAATGATGCGGTTGTAGAAACTTTTTTTGAAGATGACAATGTTGAGCGTAAACCGAAACGGGTCGTCAATAATAAAGTACATTCCCGAGAAGCTGCGGAACGCAAACCTGAAAATACGCCCGCCCCCGCAAATAGTGGGTCTGTGGATAGCCCTGCGCCGCCGCCTGCTGCGACGAAACGCTCCCTTGTCCCTGATAACTTATTTTAATTGAAGAATAATGATGCTAGTTCCTATTGGTTTGATCATCTTTGCTTATTTACTGGGTTCTTTTGCTTCGGCGGTGATTGTTAGCCGTTTGATGGGCTTACCTGATCCGCGTAGTTCTGGTTCAGGCAATCCGGGTGCGACCAATGTGTTGCGCCTGGGGGGCAAAAAAGCAGCATTATTTACCTTGCTGTTTGATGTACTGAAAGGGGTGGGGGCAGTATTAGTTACAAAAATGATTTATCCAGAAATCGGTGTGTTGGCAGCTGTGACAGGTGCGGTATTTCTGGGGCATTTATATCCTGTATTTTTTAATTTTAAAGGCGGCAAGGGAGTGGCGACTGCCTTTGGAGCATTGCTTGCCTTGGTTTGGCAGGTGGGTTTAAGTGTCTTGCTGACGTGGTTATTGATGGCGGGTATTGTGCGTTATTCTTCTCTCTCTGCTTTAGTGGCTGCCGTGACCGCCCCTGTCAGTATGTATGTATTTACCGACGGCAATCTGACTTATACCGTGACTGCTTTATTGATGAGCGGTTTATTAATCTGGCGGCACCGCTCAAATATCCAAAACTTGCTGGCTGGGCGGGAAGATAAAATCGGTAAGGCAACTTCAAAAGGATAATTTATGCGTGTTTGGAAAGTTGAAATTTTATTAGCTTTGTCGGTATTGGCAGGTTGTGCAGGGCAAGAAGTTAAAGTAGCCCCCAAGGACGGCATTACCGAACGCAAAGGTCAGGTGGTGTGGGCGGAGGATGCTTCAGAACTCGCGTATGCCGTGATTACTGAAGAAAAGCAAACTACACCTGAAGGTGAGGAAAAATTAAATATTCGTCATCAATTATTTGTGCAAAATCCTGACGGCTCTCAGAAACGTGAGGTTTCCCGCGCCCGTGATCATCAGAGTGGTGCATTATATTATATGAAACAAGCGGGTTACTTGGTGGTGGAGTCGGTGTTGAGTACAGGGGCGCGGCGTTTTGACCGTGTGTTAATGAATGGCAATGAAATTTTAATTATTGAAACCTCTGAAAAGCCGCATCAAGCTTGCCCCAATGTCAGCTTACCTCATACAGTCATTCCCTCTCCTGATGGGCGAGTGTTGGCGAGTATTTATAGTTCAGACTGTGGTCAAATTTCTGTTGAATTTATGTATGCGAATAATTTAAGTATGATTGATGCACAAACTTTAGATATTACTCAAGGGGTGATACCTGTTTGGCATCCTGAAGGCTATTTAATACTTGTTACCCAAGATGGGAGTACGGCTTGGAAAGTCGTCATCAAAGAAGCGGCTAAAAAAATTACTGCACCTTTGTGTAAATCACCTGCAACCAGTAGTAGTCATATTGCTGCTGATGGACGTATGGCAAGTTTTGAAGAAGAGATTTTACAAATTAAAGAAGGTAGTAAACAAGCGGCTTTCGGTTGTCCACAGTAATTTCAGGGCGTGCCAAAATTGTAGTCATTGTCTGAATCAGGATTTTCAGAATTAAAAAACTTAATATTTTCTTCTTATTAGGGCATGTCATCAATTAAGTTTTAACAGAAAGTAGCGCGTTTAAAAACCTTTAAAGAAGCCTCCAACCCCCTAAAGGTGGCTAAACACAAACAAGTTATTTAATGTTTAATATTTTAAGTCCCCTTTAGGGGATTTGGGGGCTGGTTTTTAGGTTCAGTAGAGGGGTGGGGCGCAGTTAAAACTTAATTGATAACACGCCCTGGGGGTTAATCCTGCTTCAGACAATCAGCGGACTAAAATCTTGGCTGTTCCTGCATTCAAAATAGAGCATTAAACGCTGTTCTGTTTTTGACTTAATCCTGAGCTACTCATTCCGCAAACCACCCGCCCACCAAATCCGACACGCCCCTTCATCTGAAACCATGCACGGCCCCACAGGACTACGTGGCGTGCACGCTGTGCCGTATAATTTGCATTGATTAGGATAAAGCTTTCCTAAAACTACTTTGGCACAATCGCAACCCGCAGGCATTTCTCCCGCCCGTTTCCGTGCCACACTCGCATAATCGGTAAAACGCAAACGTGCATCTTGCTGCGTATTTCGCAACTGAAAACCCGATTGTGGAATCACCCCCACGCCCCGCCACGGCGCATCCACGACTTGCATGGTTTCTTGCAAATATTGCTGTGCTGTATGATTGCCCGTGCCGCTGACCACTTGCGGGTAACAATTGTCGAGAAAATATTTTTCTTCCAACAATTGCCGTAACACCGAATAAGTTGCCGCTAACAAACTTTCCGCAGTGAAACCTGCGACCGCCGCAGGAATTTGGTGCTTATCAACCACAAATTTCCACTCATCCGAACCCATTACCGCCGAAACATGTCCCGGTGCGACTAAAGCGTTAAAGCCCGCATCTTCACTGTCTAACAACATCGCGACCGCAGGATAAGTCAAACGCCCTGAAAGCAAAATAAACAAATTTTCAGGCACACCTTGCGCGAGTAATGCCGCCACAGGCGCGGTGGTCGTTTCAAAACCCGCAGCAAAAAACACCACTTCACGCGTTGGATTTTGGGCAGCAATTTTCAAAGCTTCCAAAGGCGAGGCAATCGGGCGAATGTCTGCACCTGCGGCTTTGGCTTGTTCCAGAGAACGGATTTCATGTTTAGCTACATTCACAGGCACGCGCAACATGTCCCCAAAGGCGACTAAAATCACTTTATCCTGCATCGCCAATTGAATCGCGGCATAAATATCCTCTTCAGGACAAATGCACACGGGACAACCAGGACCTGGAATCAGTTCAATCAATTTCGGCAACGCAGTTCGCAAACCCGATAAGGTAATGGCGCGTTCATGCCCGCCACAAACATTCATAATTTTGACGGGTTTGCGCAAAGGCAAAGCATGAATTTTATCAAGCCATTGTTGTGAACTGAGTGACATAGTCCGAAATCTCGTAACGGGTTAATGTTTAGTTTTGTAGGGTGGGCAATGCCCACCCTACGCATTAATCTATCAAACATCAAACACTACAAATATCCGCATGACGCTCGAAAAAGTCTTTATCCATAATTTCAATAAAACGTTTCGCGCCTTGTGAAAGAAATTTACCGCGTCGCAACACAATCCCATACGTGCGTTTGGGAAAATATTTCCCCAGCGGAATCACGCCCAAATTATCTTCACTGTTTATGCAAATATTGATGACAATCGAAATCCCCAAACCCAAGGACACATATTTTTTAATAACTTCCCAACCGCCCGCTTCAAGGGTGATTTTGTAATCAATGTTTTGCTGCTGAAACACCATTTTCACCATGCGCCAAGTACTCAAATGGCGCGGCGGCAAAATCAAACCATAAGGGCTAATATCTTCCAGTTTGAAATCAGGCTTGTGCACCAACGGATGATTGGCTTGAGTAATCAGCACGGGGTCAAAAGTGTAAATCGGATGATAAGTAATATCATCAGGCACATCGATAAACGAACCCACCGCAAAATCAATTTCATTGGCTCGCAACAACGCCATGCCATCGCGCCCCGTCACATTGTGCAAACGCAAGCGAATGCCGGGATATAACAAAGTGAATTGCTTCATGATTTCGGGCAAAATATATAAAATCGTCGATTCGCCCGCCGCAATATTCAGCTCGCCTGATTCAAGATTGCCACGGCGCACCGCAAAAGTTTCAGCCAATGCGTCAATGCCTTCGACCAGCGGAATTGCCAATTCATACAGAATTTTGCCCTCGGGCGTGAGTTCAATGGAAGGACCGCGTCGCTCAAATAAGGGCACATCCAGCTCACGCTCTAAGGCTTTGACTTGTAAAGAAACCGAAGGCTGACTTAAAAACAAACGCTCCGCTGCTTTAGAAATGCTGCCCGTCTGTGCCGCGTGACAAAAGGCACGTAATTGTTTTAAACGATTTTGTTTGTAATAAAAACGGTCGCCGCTCATAGCGTTTACTCCACTATTTGAAGCAGCAAAACCCAAGTTAAACCCTAGCCTATCCTCCAAAATACCATTGATTTTAAAGGTTTTTAGTGTGCAGGTTGCGCTTAGAAATTGCTGAGAATTAAAGAATCGAAATTGTATTAACAACTATAATAGTGTTAAAATATTTGTTTTGTTGCAGTGCAACGTGCAACTATTTTTGAGTCATTTGTGTATGAAAGCTTGGTATTCAGTTTTTAGTGAGAAGTCTCCCTCAGATTTCAAGGTTAAAGTCGTGAGAGGAAGATAAATTTTTTATGAAGTTTGTAATCATCATTAAAATATTTATTTCACTGCCATGTTGCGCTGCAACGTGAAAAAGTTTTAAATAGTCAGTCTTAAATTGACTGCGCTCTAAAAAATAGGAAAACAGCACAATGTCCACCCGTCCTACGAATTCTATACTCCAAGTTACTGGAAATATTAGCCCCGAATTTGCCGAAATTTTAACCGATGATGCGCTGGCTTTCGTCGGCGAATTAGTCAAACGTTTCAGCGTGCGCCGCGAAGAATTATTGGCACTGCGTGTCGAACGTCAGAATGCGCTTAATGCTGGCATATTTCCCGACTTTTTACCAGAAACTGCGGAAATTCGTGCGGCTGACTGGAAAGTTGCGCCAACCCCTGCGGATTTACAAGATCGCCGCGTTGAAATTACCGGTCCTGTAGAACGTAAAATGATCATCAACGCCCTGAATTCAGGTGCGAAAGTGTTCATGGCAGACTTTGAAGATTCTCAAAGCCCGACTTGGGACGGCATCATCGAAGGGCAAATTAATTTACGTGATGCGATTGCACGCACGATTAGCTACACCAGCCCAGAAGGCAAAGCTTACAAGTTAAATGATCAAATCGCGACTCTATTAGTACGTCCTCGCGGTTGGCATTTGGCAGAAAAGCATGTGCTGTTTGAAGGCAAGCCCATTTCTGGCGGTTTATTCGACTTCGGTTTGTACTTCTTCCACAATGCTAACACCTTGTTAGCCAAGGGAACGGGGCCTTATTTCTATATTCCTAAATTGGAAAGCCATTTAGAAGCCCGTTTGTGGAATGACGTGTTCAATTGTGCACAAGATTTGCTTAATATTCCCCGTGGCACGATTAAAGTCACGGTGTTGATTGAAACGATTTTAGCATCCTTTGAAATGGATGAAATTTTATACGAATTACGTGATCATTGCGTCGGTTTAAACTGCGGTCGTTGGGATTATATTTTCAGCTTCATCAAGAAATTCTCAAGAAACCCAGATTTCGTGCTGCCTGACCGTTCACAAGTCACCATGACCACGCATTTCTTACGTTCTTATTCGCAATTGCTGATTAAGACCTGTCACCGTCGCGGTGCACATGCGATGGGTGGGATGGCAGCGTTTATTCCGATCAAAAATGATCCCGTTGCCAATGATGAAGTCATGGCAAAAGTGCGTGCCGATAAAGAACGTGAAGCAGGCGATGGACACGATGGGACTTGGGTTGCACACCCCGGTTTAGTGCCGATTGCGATGGAAGTTTTCAACAAATACATGCCCAACGCCAACCAAAAAGACAAGTTGCGCGAAGATGTGCATATCGTTGCCGCTGATTTATTGAAAGTGCCAACCGATGGCAGCATCACCGAAGCTGGCGTGCGCAATAACGTTTCCGCTGCCTTACATTACATGGCGGCGTGGTTAGCAGGCAATGGTTGCGTGCCTATCAATAATTTGATGGAAGATGCCGCAACCGCAGAAATCGCCCGTGCCCAATTGTGGCAGTGGGTTCGTTACCCGAAAGGGGTTTTAAACGATGGTCGCAAAGTCACGGCGGAATTTGTCCGTCAAGTGATACAGGAGGAACTTGCTAGCATCCGTGCACAAGTGGGTGAACAGCACCACGAGGCTGCTCATTATGCTTTGGCTGCGGAATTAATGGACCAGATAGCCACCAGTGAAACGTTTGAGGACTTTTTAACCTTAGTAGCTTACGAACACTTACCTTAAATAGACAGGATGATGACACAATGAGTATTCAAGACGACATCAAGGCACTGGAACAAGATTGGGCTGAAAACCCACGTTGGAAAGGCGTTACCCGTGGTTATTCCGCAGCAGATGTAGTGCGTTTACGCGGTTCTTTACGCATCGAGTACACGCTTGCAAAAACGGGTGCTAACAAGTTGTGGGAACGTTTACACACTGAACCTTACATCAATGCCTTAGGTTCTTTAACGGGTAACCAAGCCATGCAAATGGCGAAAGCGGGCTTGAAAGCGATCTACTTAAGCGGCTGGCAAGTTGCAGGCGACGCAAACAGCGCAGGTCAAATGTATCCTGACCAAAGCTTGTACCCTGTGGACAGTGTGCCTACCGTGGTTCGCAAAATCAACAACACTTTCCAACGTGCAGACCAAATCTATCACGCTGAAGGCAACAACGACATCGATTGGTTTGTGCCTATCGTTGCGGATGCTGAAGCAGGCTTTGGTGGCGTATTAAACGCATTTGAATTGATGAAAGGCATGATCGAAGCCGGTGCTGCTGGCGTGCATTGGGAAGATCAATTAGCGTCTGCTAAGAAATGCGGTCACATGGGCGGCAAGGTTTTAGTCCCTACCCAAGAAGCTGTGCAAAAATTAATTGCTGCGCGTTTGGCTGCTGACGTGTTAGGCGTGCCCACTTTAGTGGTTGCTCGTACCGACGCACAAGCTGCAAACTTATTGACCAGCGACATCGATCCTATCGATGCTGAATTCGTCACTGGCGAACGCACTTCTGAAGGTTTCTACCGTGTGAATGCTGGCATCAAGCAAGGTATCGCTCGCGGTTTGGCTTATGCGCCTTATGCTGACTTAGTTTGGATGGAAACGGGCAAGCCTGACTTAGAAGAAGCACGTCAATTTGCTGAAGCCATGCACGCGAAGTTCCCTGGTAAGTTATTGGCTTACAACTGCTCACCTTCCTTCAACTGGAAGAAGCATTTAGACGACGTCACCATTGCTAAGTTCCAACAAGAACTCGGCAAAATGGGCTACAAGTTCCAATTCATTACCTTGGCAGGCTTCCATAGCCTCAACTACTCCATGTTCGACTTGGCTGATAAATATCGCCAAAGCGGCATGAGCGCGTATGTTGAATTGCAAGAAAAAGAATTTGCAGCAGAACCTCGTGGTTACACCGCAACCAAACACCAACGTGAAGTGGGTGCTGGTTTCTTCGATGACGTAACCCAAGTGATCACCGGTGGTAAGTCTTCCATCACCGCGCTGAAAGGTTCTACTGAAGAAGAACAATTCGAAGAAGCACACTAAAAATTAGTGCTGTTCTAACCCTGCCCACTCGGCGCGGTTAGCGAATAAACAAAGCCCCTGCTTACAAAGCGGGGGCTTTTGTTTTGTGGAGAGTCCAAGCTTGTGTGAGTATTGATGTGTGCTGAGTTCAGAAAGTTAGTGATTAAGTCATTATTTATCTTATTGATAATAAAGTTATTTATTCACTCATTATTCAGAAAACAAAAAGCCCCGTTTTTATTAAAACATCGGGGCTTTTTTATTAGATTCTAAAACAGCAAACTACTTCTTAGTCCGTTTCACATGCCGCATCATACGCTTACGTGCATGAACTTGGCGCGGACTCAGCGGATTTTTACGCCCTTCAAACGGATTTTCACCTTGTTTGAAACTCAAGCTGATTGGCGTGCCGTGCAACTTCAAAATATTCCGCAACTGATTGATTAAATAGCGTTCATAATGTTCAGGCATCTCTTTCACCTGATTGCCATGAATCACAAAGCGCGGCGGATGAATGCCACCTTGGTGCATAAAGCGCAGTTTAATCCGTCGTCCTTTCACAATCGGCGGGGGATTTTTTTCAACAATGCGTTCTAAAATTTGGTTCAATTGCGACGTGGTCACTTGACGATGTGCCGCACTCCACGCCTTAAACACCGACTTAAATAACAAGCCTACGCCCGTGCCATGCAGCGCGGAAATAAAATGAATATCCGCAAAATCCACAAAGTGTAAACGTCGCGTCAGGTCAAATTTCACGCTATTGCGTTTTTCAGCACTCAAACCGTCCCACTTGTTGACTGCAATCACCAAGCAACGCCCACTTTCCAGCACGCTGCCGATTAAGTTTGCGTCTTGGTCAGTCATGCCTTCGGTAGCATCCAGTAAAATTACCACCACATGCGCAAATTCAATGGCTTGCAACGTTTTAATAATACTGAATTTTTCAATCATTTCCTCGACACGAGAACGCCGCCGCACGCCCGCCGTGTCGATTAACACATATTCTTGTCCATCGCGTTCAAACGGAATTTCGATGCTGTCGCGGGTGGTGCCGGGTTGGTCAAACGCAATCACGCGTTCATAACCCAAAATTTGATTCACCAGCGTAGACTTGCCGACGTTGGGACGACCGACAAACGCCACTTTAATCGTGAGGTCTTCTTCCTCTTCAATAATCGGTTCTTCATCGTCTTCATAAAAATATTCATCGGATTCTTCAGGCTGGGGCGGCAAAGGAAATTCTTCAAGCACTTCCTCAATCATATCTCCAATACCGCGCCCATGTGCCGCTGCAATCACATGCAAATGGGGAAAGCCCAATTGGTGAAATTCCGCGCTCACCATCGCTCTTTCCAAGCCTTCGGATTTGTTAATCACGAGGTGAATTTTTCGGCTGTAGGTGCGTAAACGCTGCGCGATTTCTTGATCTTCGCCCGTCAAACCTGCGCGCCCATCGACGATGAACAGCACACTGTCCGCTTCTTCAACCGCTAATAGGGCTTGCTCGGTGACCATGTCGTCAATGTCAGCCTCGCCCGCCGTCAAGCCGCCCGTGTCGATTACTAAATAATCGCGATCCCCGACAACGCCTCTCCCGAACTTGCGGTCACGGGTCAAACCTGAAAAATCGGCAACTAACGCATCGCGTGTCCGGGTTAGTACATTAAAAAGTGTGGATTTGCCCACATTGGGGCGACCAACAATAGCTATCGTGGGTAACATGGTGAACTTATATGAAGTAATTAAATGGAATAGTTGAATTATAAGCGATTGGCTGATATTCAACGTGAAGATGATCTTAAACTGCGCCCCTCAATCTTACGTAGGGTGTATAAGCGTAGCGTCATACACCTTTTGTAATTTCAAACACGGTGCATGGCGGCTGTCGCCTTATGCACCCTACATTGAAAGATTTTATAGAGGGTTCAGGGCGCAGTTTTATTATTTTAAAAGCTCAGGCGGCAATAAAGGATTAATGGTTTGTAAAATGCCTTTCAGCAATCTCGGATTGCCCGCCACCACGTTTCCTGAAATTAAGAAATTGTGTCCGCCTGCAAAATCACTGACCAAACCGCCTGCTTCTTGAATCATTAACGCGCCTGCAGCAACATCCCATTCACGCAGACCAATTTCCCAAAAGCCGTCTAAACGTCCTGCGGCGATATAGGCTAAATCTAAGGAAGCAGCCCCCGCGCGGCGCACGTCAGACACTTGGGGAAACAACGCACTAAAGGTCGATAAATAAGTTTCTAAATAATGTGGGGTTTTAAACGGAAAACCTGTGCCCAATAACGCGCCGGGCAACCCTGTTAAATTGCCGACACGAATACGGCGATCATTTAAAAATGCCCCTTTACCGCGCAAAGTGGTGAATAATTCATCACGCAACGGGTCATAAATCACCCCTAATTCAGTACGCCCTTGTTGGCGCAAAGCAATAGAAACCGCAAATTGTGGGTTATTGTGTAAAAAATTCGTGGTGCCGTCTAAAGGGTCAATCACCCATTCATAATCTGATTTGCCCTGATGATGACCGCTTTCTTCAGCCAAAATCGAGTGTTCAGGAAAAGAACGTTGTAATAATTCAATAATCGTTGCTTCGGATTGACGATCCACTTCACTGACAAAGTCGTTATTGCCTTTGCTGTCAATTTGAGAAATTTTGCCCTGATAATAGGCGCGACTAATCAATCGGCCCGCTTGACGGGCGGCTTGAATCGCAATCGCTAACATGGGGTGCATAGTTTTTGCCTCCTGCTTAAAAGCATATTCTACCGAGTTTTGGTCACGCTGTATTCAACTATCAGGTACGACCCTGATTTTTTATATATAATAAGGCAACATCCGCGACTCAATTGTAAAGGAATTAGAGCAATGTCTTCTCCATACCGCGTCGAAATTGAAGTGCGTAGTCACTATCTCAAAGATCAATCGCAACCTGAACAAGAAAGTTATGTGTTTGCCTACACCGTGACCATTCGTAACACAGGCAAAATTCCTGTGCGTTTACTGAGCCGTCATTGGATTATTACCGATGCCAATGGCAAAGAACAGGAAGTGCGCGGTGAAGGTGTCGTTGGGGAACAACCGTATTTAGTGCCTGAAGCCAGTTTTCAATACACCAGTGCGGCAATGATTGAAACGCCCGTCGGCACGATGCACGGCAGTTATCAAATGCACGCCGATGATGGACATCTGTTTGACGCGCCCATTACCGCATTTCGTTTAGCCCTGCCCAATATTCTGAATTAACATCATGCGGCTCACGGCACAAGCTTGGCTTTTGGGGAAGCATATCCGACATCACCCTTCATCGCATTATGACACGCGCCCCGAAGGCATCGAGATTGATGTTTTAGTGGTGCATGGGATTAGTTTGCCGCCTAACCAATTTGGCGGCAATTATATCGACGCGCTGTTTTCAGGCGCACTAGAACCCAATATTCATCCCTATTTTGCCGATATTGTGAATTCACGGGTTTCCGCCCACGCCCTGATTCGCCGCGATGGGGAAATTGTACAGTATGTTTCTTTTCTCGACCGTGCATGGCACGCGGGTTTCTCGCAATTTCAGGGGCGGGAACGCTGCAATGATTTTTCCATTGGGATTGAATTAGAAGGCTGTGAAACCATTCCTTACGAGCCGATTCAATATTTACGACTAGCCGCCTTAATTCGCATAGTGCAAGCCCGTTGGCCGGCAATCACTGCCGATCATATTGTGGGACATTGCGACATCGCGCCCACCCGCAAAACTGATCCGTGGGCAAGTTTTGATTGGGCGCATTTACGCCAATTATTAGCGGATTAATTCGCTGATTTTTCCAAAGTCGCATGGCTCAGATTATAAATAATGGTCTCTTTGGGATAAGGCACACTTTCATTTTGATTACACAAATAATAATCCAACAAAGCAAAACGATAACGCGAAGTGCCGCGTGAATTTCTGCCAATTCTCGCCCAATCAGTATGCAGTTGTTTTTGAAAATTGGCGTGTGAACTACCAAAAGCATAGGTTTTATATTCAGCCGTGGCGCAGCGAATGCCTTCATAAAATACATTGGGCAAGCCTGTCACAGCCGTAATCACCACGCTGTAGCGCACAATCCCATCTTTGCCAACGCTTAAACTCTGTGTATCTAATTCAAATTGCGTATTTTCGACTTCATCAACGCTAAAGCTTTGTAAATCTTCTTTCTTGGGGAATTTTGGTAAAGTTAACGCCAATTCAATCGGCGTAGAAGACACTTTCGGACGACTGGCTTCTGCATAACCGCCACTTAAATCTTCAGGTTCACCCAATTCAGTTGCTGTTACATTGAACGCGCTGCCCAATGCAATTCCCACGATAAAACCACGTAACATATTAAAATCCTTTTATTTGTGACCACTAAATTCGCTGTCGTTTTTCATACCTGCCAATACCTACTAACAGAGCTGTTTTTATCAGACCACTTCTTTAGTAACGATTCACCAACTAATTCTTAATTCCACTCCAACTGCTCAATTTCCCCAATCACGCCCATTGTTTCCACACTGACTTGACAGACTTTCATCAATAATTCAATTACTTGCTCTTTATGGTCTGCAAAGCGATAAGTATTGAACTTTTCACGGATAGTGGGGTCTTTCGGAGTTTTTTCTTTGTATTGGTCGAGCACCCATTCCAAGGCAGAACGATTGCCCAATTGATAATTCCACGCGCTGGCAGGAATATTCTTTAACTGGGTGTGGGTGTCGATTTCTATCAAATTTGCGGTTTTATCGGCTTTCAGACGACATTTTGGGGAAACTTTGCTAGAAAGCTCGATTCTTTCCAAAGGATAGGGCGTGACGTTTTCAAAATATGCATGTAATTCAATCAGTTTTGCGCCGAGATTTGTCCACGCGCTAAAATCAGGATGGAACGGAATGTGTGGGAATTCTGCTTTCAAATTCAGGGCGAATTTTTCCCGATAGCGCGGGTCGTGTAAAACCGCATACACGTAATTGAATATGTCACGTTTATTCAAATCAGCAAGATTAGTATAGTGTTGTTTAAATTGGGTTAATGCCCAGTTGGTGATGTTGTCGTGGGGATTGCCGTCTTTGTCGTAAACAAATAACGGTAAAAATTGAGTTTTTTCAAGTAAATCAAGACAAGGGACAATTGAAACAACTAAGCTTTGAAATGGTTTAGATTGTGGCGTGCCAGAAATGCCAATAGCTAAATTATTGGTGTTTTTACGTGCTGGAAAAACATTGAGTTGTTGATAAGTACGATGAACGATAACTTTTTCATAATACAAAAATTTTCTAATAAAAGGGCGATATGTACTAGGTACAATGTAATCAGCCTTGTATTCTAATTGAGTACCTTTGACAAGATACGCAGTTAATTCTGTTGTCCATTTAATGTCTCGATTGACAAAATCTTCAATATCCTCTGATTTATCAGATTGTTTCCATCTTTCCTGTTCAAATTGATAAATCTCAGTGAGAAATAGAGTCTTTTTAGAAACTTCTTCTTCAGTCCAACCATAAACCCATTCATCTCTATTCGTCACTACACCCAAAGAATGCAATTTGAAAATCGCTCCTTCGCCTTTCCCTGCCTTCACATCCTTACTTGTAATGGGCAGCCAATCGCTCCAATTTTCTTGCGGCTGATTCAACCATTCACCACGTTCATTTGGCGTAATAAATCGAAATTGACCATTTTTCGCCAAACTGCGTAAATGATTACTTTTTAGCCAGCGCAGTTTTTCAACAGCAGGCAGAAAATCATCCAAAGTTAAATAATGAAGTTCACAACTTTCTGATGCTGAAGGACTGCCAGTTCTCCGAACAAGAAATACAATCGCCACCCCCGTTTGAATCCCAAAAACATTATGTTTCGTTCCAGAAATTTTAGGGTTTTTCCGCACATCACCCATCAAATCCACAACCCAAATTTCTTGGAATTCCTTCACAAACGTTTTACGCAAACCGTCCGCCTGCCTCGAATCCAAATAAGAACGATTAGTAATAAACGCTAAAACACCCTGATTCCCCAATCTATCCGAAGCCCAGCGGAAAAAACGCACATAGGGATCATATAACTTGGTTTTCTGAGCGGTACTTTCAGCAAGATAAGTTTCCTTAATGCGCTTATCCGCTGCCTGTGCAACATCATTCTTATTATTATCGTTTTCATTTTGCTGATTAGCGTTATAAGGCGGGTTTCCGATAATCACGGGAATTTTACGCTTATTTTGCGATTGAATTCGTAAATGATTTTCATCAGTCACTGAGCCGAATAAATAATTTTGAGCATGTTCATGCTTTTGCTCAAAACCCCAGTTATCCAGCGTATTAACAAAACACAGCCCTTTAAAATCTTGCCATTGCTTAGTGGTTTCATAAAAAGTTTGTTCAATATTCAAACAAGCGATGTAATACGACAAAATAGAAATTTCATTGGCATGAATTTCATTCGCAAATTTATAAGCTAAAGCCGTATTATCGCCCCGTAAATAATCCAATAAATCGACAATAAACGTGCCTGTTCCCGTGCAGGGGTCGAGAATATCTAACCCACTGTCTGCTAAACGTTTATTAAAATGCTTTTGGGTCAGCCAATCGCAACCCTCAATCATAAAACGCACCACTTCCTGCGGCGTATAAACCACGCCCAATTTATCTGCATCTTTAGGATTGTAAGCACTGTAAAAATCTTCATAAACCTGTTTTAAAAAGTTCTGCTTTTCAAACGAAGTCACCGTTTTTGCCGCCGCTTGCCGAATCGCTGCAAAATACGGTTCTAAACGTTTTAATAAGTTTTTACGGGTTTCTCCTAAAAAGAAACTTTTTTCTAACTCACCAATCGCACTGGCGAGATGGTTTTCTTGGTGAAAATTACTGTCTGGAAACACTGCCCGAAAAATTTGGTCAGTCAAAATGTGCTGAATCAGCATTTCATCAATATGTGAGGCATTCACCCGTTCACCGATAGAACGCTTACATAATAATAAAAAATTTGCTGCACCTTGTTGAAACTGCTTATTATTCTGATGTGCTGCTTTCAATAAAGCACTTAAAGCATCGGCAACTTTGGGCAACTCACTTAAAAACTTATCCCGCGCCACCCGACAGTTTTCAATTTCTGGCGATTCATAACTAAAAAACGTATCTAATAAAGTTTGTAATGCTTTGGCATTTTCGACTGAACAGCGCAACACTTCCTTGCCATTTTGTAATAAAACAGCGGTGCGCGTGTCTTCAAAGATAATATTATCAGTGGGATAGCCTTTAGCTAATTTCGCCTCAATTTCTTTGTCTA
>JBDLSS010000209.1:0-5552 GCA_039799345.1 Pseudomonadota bacterium | reverse complement strand
GAATGTAGGCGAATTAGACGAAATGGCATTGCCGCCCTGTCACTTACTTTTTCAATTTTATGTGGCAAATAATCGCTTGTCTTGTCAGCTTTATCAGCGCAGTGCTGACGTATTTTTAGGTGTACCGTTCAATATTGCCAGTTACGCGCTTTTAGTACATTTAATTGCCCAACAATGTGATTTAGAAGTGGGTGAATTTGTGTGGACGGGCGGCGATTGTCATTTGTATGCGAATCATATAGAACAAGCAAAATTGCAGCTTTCACGCACGCCCTTTGCCTTGCCCAGTTTAAATATTTTGCGCAAACCCGACTCGATATTTAGCTACGATTTTGCAGATTTTGAAATTCTCAATTATCAAGCCCATCCCCATATTAAAGCCGCCGTCGCCGTTTAAGAGGAAAACCCTGTGAATTTACCTGATGATTTGTTAAGCACCGTGCAACAAGCCTTACGTGAAGACATTCGCACGGGCGATATTAACGCGCTGTTAATCCCTGAATCGCGTCAAGCCACCGCGCAAGTGATTAGCCGAGAATCCGCAATTTTAGCGGGCAGCGCGTGGTTTAATTCCGTTTTTCAACAAATTGACCCAAGCGTGAAAATTCAGTGGGAAGTGCAAGAAGGTCAAGAAGTTAGCCCAAATCAATGTTTATGCACTTTATCAGGCACGGCGCGTACTTTATTGACAGGTGAACGTACTGCTTTGAATTTCTTGCAAGTTTTATCAGGCACAGCCACCCAAGCACGGCGTTATGTGCAAGCGGTGCAACATACCCACGCCAAAATTTTAGATACGCGCAAAACCTTGCCTAGTTTACGCAGTGCGCAAAAATATGCGGTGCTGTGTGCGGGCGGAGTTAATCACCGTATGGGCTTATACGATGCGTTTTTGCTGAAAGAAAATCATATTGCAGCCGCAGGTTCAATCAGCGCGGCGGTCGCGGTGGCTCAAAACCTGCGCCCTGAATTACCAATAGAAGTCGAAGTCGAAACCTTGGCACAAATTCCCGAAGCCATTGCCGCAGGCGCAACCCGTTTGTTATTGGATAATTTTAGCTTGGAAATGTTGCGCGAAGCGGTGGCTTTGGTGCAAGGCAAAGTTTCTTTAGAAGCTTCTGGCGGGGTGAATTTAGAAACCGTGGTCGCGATTGCAGAAACAGGGGTGGACTTTATTTCAGTCGGTGCAATGACCAAAGACGTGCGCGCCTTGGATTTATCGATGCGGATTGTGGAAATTGTGTGAGTTTTTGAGCTTGGCAAAGCGGGGGAGTGGTGGGACCAGTAGGACTTGAACCTACGACCTAAGGATTATGAGTCCTCAGCTCTAACCAACTGAGCTATAGTCCCGAATGCAGAATAATGCAACAGATTAATTGAAAATTTTAACATGCTTTATTCGTATTTGTACAGTGCTCCGATTGCAAAGTAAATTTATAGGACTTGAATCTACGACCTAAGGATTATGAGTCCTCAGCTCTAGCCATTAAATGCTCACGCTAGCAAAATCAATTGATTAGCAAAAAACACGTAATTGCTTTTTTGCGGTGCTTCATTTGAGTCTGCGCACGATAACACCAGAGTTTTGATAAATTATTTTCAGTTTTCACTAAGATGCGTATAATGTCGACTTCTTATTTATTTGTCTCGGAGCAGTATCGAATGGCGATTGAGCGCACTTTATCTATTATCAAACCTGATGCAGTGGCAAAGAATGTCATTGGCGAAATTTACAGCCGCTTTGAAAAAGCAGGCTTACGGATTATTGCAGCCAAAATGTTGCACTTGTCTCGTGAACAAGCTGAAGGCTTTTATGCCGTTCACAAAGAACGTCCTTTCTTCAAAGACTTAGTTGATTTCATGATTTCAGGTCCTGTGATGGTTCAAGCCTTAGAAGGCGAAAATGCTGTCGCTTTACACCGTGAATTAATGGGCGCAACCGACCCTAAGAAAGCCGCAGCGGGCACGATTCGCGCAGACTTCGCTGAAACTGTAGACGAAAATGCGGTTCATGGTTCAGATGCCGCTGAAACCGCTGCTGTGGAAATTGCTTATTTCTTCAATCCTTCAGAAATCAGCCCACGTACCCGCTAAGCTGTGAGCATACCTGTGGATACACCCGTCAATTTATTACACCTAGACCGTCAAGGCTTACAAGCCTACTTTGAAGGAATAGGCGAAAAACCGTTTCGTGCTACCCAAGTTTTGCAATGGATTCATCAACATGGGGTAACGGATTTTGCAGAGATGAGCAATTTGAGCAAGGTATTGCGCCAAAAATTGCAAGACACCGCCTGCGTCACCCCCCCCAAAGTTTTACTACAACAAACTTCCGTTGATGGCACTAGTAAATGGCTATTGCAACTCGATAGCGGTAATAGCATTGAAATGGTTTATATTCCCGAAGATGATCGGGGGACGCTGTGTGTATCTTCACAGGTCGGCTGTGCGATTGATTGCAGTTTTTGTGCGACTGCACAACAAGGTTTCAACCGCAATTTGCTCGCGGGCGAAATCGTGGCGCAGCTCTGGCTTGCCGAACACACACTTTATAAACAAGGCATTCGTGCAGGCGATAATCCCGACCGCGCTATTAGTAACGTGGTGATGATGGGCATGGGCGAACCTTTGGTGAATTTCAACAACGTGGTCAGCTCGATGCGTACCATGATGGATGATTTTGCTTATGGGCTTTCATGGCGACGTATTACCCTCAGCACTTCAGGCATTGTGCCCGCCATTGCGCGACTGAAAGAACAATGTCCCGTAAATTTAGCAGTGTCTTTACACGCGCCGAATGACGAATTACGTGATACGTTAGTTCCGATTAATAAAAAATATCCGCTCGCTGATTTGCTCGCCGCTTGTCGTGATTACATCGAAGGCAAAAACCGCTGTAAGATCACCTTCGAGTATGTCATGATTAAAGACATCAACGACAGCCCCCAACACGCACGACAACTGGTCAGAATTTTACAAGGCATTCCTGCAAAGCTAAATCTGATCCCGTTCAATCCGTTCCCGAATACCGATTATCAACGCTCCACCCCTGAAGCGATTGAGCAATTTCGCAATATCTTAATGAATTCAGGCTTAATGACCGTGACCCGCAAAACGCGAGGTGACGACATTGATGCCGCCTGTGGACAACTCGCAGGACAGGTGCAAGACCGACGCAAATCCCGTCAGTTTAAAAATATTCCCATTCAACAGGAGCCTCTCGAATGAAACATTATTTGAGTTATTGTGCGGCACTGAGCCTGTTATTGAACGGGTGCAGCAGTTCCTCAACCACACCGCAGCAGCCTCCCCAACCCGAACCCACCCAAAAAAGTGAACCCGATCCGCAAAAAGCGGCTGAGGTGAATATGCAGCTGGGGGTTGAATATTTAAAGCGCGGGCAATATGACATCGCACTGACGCGGCTGACGCGCTCGATGGAAGTCAATCCCGATTTGCCCGAAACTCATAATGCAATGGGGATTTTGTCCGAGCGTTTGGGCAGAACTGAAGAAGCGCGGAAATATTATGAGCAAGCCATCAGTTTAAAGCCTGACGACTCCGACATCCAAAATAATTACGCCCAATTTCTTTGCAAGCAGGGCGAGTGGAATCAAGCCGAAGCACATTTTTTAAAAGCAACGGAAAATTCATTGTATAAAACCCCCGAGATTCCTTTTACGAATGCTGGTATTTGTGCGGTGCGTAATAAATCTTATGTGCGTGCTGAAACGTACTTGCGCAAAGCCCTGCAACTCAATCATAATTTGCCGCTTGCCCTGTATCAAATGGCAAGTTTGAATTATGAAACCCATAATATGGTGGCAGCCCGCGATTTTTTAAAACGTTATCTCGCCATTGCCAAACACACACCCCAAACCTTATGGCTGGGAATTCGTATCGAGCGGGTGTTGCGTGACAAAAATGCTGAAGCCAGTTATGCCTTATTATTACGCTCACAGTTTCCCGATTCAGAAGAAGCCCAATGGTTGAAACAATCGGAAAAACCCTGAGTCATAAAGCCTCTTCGTTATAAATCCCCGTTGTACATCTCAAGACAGTGACCCAAACCAAATGACTGAAAGCACTACACTCCCTGTTTCCTCAGAAGAAAATCAAGCAGCCCCCACTGCCATTGCTGAAGGTATTGTTGTTCCTCCTTTACCTCAAGCTGTTGCAGCTGTCGAAACAGAAATGGGTATCGTACCACCCGAGGCTAATGTGAGCTGCCTGCCCCCTGTCGAAAACAGGGTAGGGGCGCAATTAAAACTCTTGCGCGAGCAAAAAAAGATTTCAGCACAATATATTGCTGATAGATTGAACTTAAGCATCAAAACGATTTCACAACTGGAAGCGGATGAATATGAAAAATTACCTCCCATAACTTTCGTGCGTGGCTATATTTGCAGCTATGCTAAATTATTAGAGGTTGATGCCACTCCCTTGGTCGAAAGTTACAAACAAAGTTGTAACAAACCTGTGCCGCCCTTGTTGCCGCAATTTAAGGAAAAACCTCAGGCTAATACAGGCGATGCGTGGTTTAAAGTGCTCACAGGCGTGATTATTGTTGCACTGATGTTATTAATGGCATTATGGCGACCCGATAATTTGCTCAATAAGAGCACCCCCACTCCCGAAGTTCCTGTGAGCACGAATAATAATGGACAACAAGGACAAAGTCTTGCCTTGCCACCCCAAGCTGCGAGCACTCCCATACCGCCACCTGCTGTAACGTCTACACCTGCTACCACAGCGGCAACTGCCCCCGCTACTACACCACCACCTGAAGAAACCAACGAAGCCAATGATACACCCACCAGTGCTGCCGCTAAGCAAAGCGAAGCTGCGGCGAAAGACCCCAAAATCATGCTGCTGCATTTTAAAGAAGATACTTGGGCAGAAATTATTGATGCACGAGGTAAAAAAGTGTACAGCAACGTCGGTAAAGGGGGTTCAGATGCTACAGTCAATGGTAACCCGCCCTTTAAAGTCAAAGTGGGCACGATTGGCAGCATGATTGCCGAATACAAAGGGGAAAAAATTGACATGACCCCACAACCCAATAAACCCCGCAAGTTTACCGTGGGTGTTGCACTACCCAACAATAAAGCTGCCGATGAAGAAGAGTAAGAAATATTTTTGGCGAGTTTTTCACTCACCAAGCAGTTGCTAAAATTCAGTTCAGAGATACTCATCATGATGTGAGTATCTCTCCCAAATTCGTTTTTCTTCCGTTCCCTAAGCGTCGCGTCCCGTGTCAAATTGCGGATGATCGGCGCAACGCTCAGCAATTTATCACACTGCATTCAAGGACTTTGTTATGCACGCTGAAGTGAAAATTCAACGCCGTCTTTCACGGAAAATTTATGTCGGCAAGGTTGCCGTGGGGGGAGATGCTCCCATTTCTGTGCAAAGCATGACCAACACCGAAACCTGTGATGTCGCCGCGACTGTCGCGCAAATTGAAGCCATTCAACGCGCAGGTGCGGATATTGTGCGGGTTTCTGTGCCCAGTATGGAGGCTGCGGAAGCTTTCGGATTGATTAAAAAAG
>JBDLSS010000208.1:0-6663 GCA_039799345.1 Pseudomonadota bacterium | reverse complement strand
AAATGAGTTTTATTCAGCAGCAAGGCATTGAATTGGCAGCTTTTGGGGATATTTTTCTCGAAGATTTGCGCCAGTACCGTGAAGCGCAATTGGCAAAAATTAAGATGCAGGGCGTGTTTCCCTTGTGGAAAATTCCGAGCCAGCAATTAATTGAGGAAATTTTAGCCTTGGGATTTCGCGCAATGGTGGTTTGTGTCCATGCAAAATATTTAGGGGCGGAATTTGTGGGACGCGAAATCGATGCGGATTTTTTGGCGGACTTGCCGAAAAATGTCGATGTTTGCGGGGAAAATGGCGAGTTTCATACTTTTGTTTTTGATGCACCGATGTTTAGCACGCCGATTCCATTCACGCTGGGGGAAACGGTTTATCGTGAATACCCCGCGCCCAATGCAGTTGCAGGCGAGCGCAATGGATTCTATTATTGTGATTTATTGCCCGTCACTGAGTGAGAATTTATCCCATTTTTTATATAACGTGAACCATTCGATGGCTTTATTAGTCGATAGGTCGCGTATGGATTGAAACATGAAACATCCTGATAGTTATCTGAAAGCCTGCGACAGCGCCCATTTGCAAGAAGGGCGGCATATTATTTGTGAGGTACATTATAACCATGTGCCTGAATCAATTATTGTGTGTCGTTTTAAAGGGCAGTGTTATGCTTACGTCAACCGTTGTGTGCACATGCCTAAACGTTTGAATTGTGAGCATGATTTGCTGTTTGATACCACGGGGCAATATTTGCGTTGTTCAATGCACGGCATTATTTACACCCCCGAAACGGGCATTTCACAAAGCACGATGTGTAATGGTGAGCAGTTGAAAGCGGTGAAAGTGATTGAAGTTAATGGTGTGATTTATTTCAGTGATAAACATGTGACTAGATAAAAGTAGGCGTTACGCAGTTGAAACACGAAGTCTTTTATTTACAATGCGTTATTATTGTGCGCCGCAAAATTACGTTCCCAGCAAAATCAAATAATTACCGATTCAACTGCGTAAATCCTAAAAAACTAAAAGATTTTTCTTGTCTGAATAAGACGTTACAACATGAAAAAATTTTCAGAATTAACACGTTATTTTAATCCTGCTTAATTTGGATAATCCTATCAATCCTGATTCAGACAAGCGTTTTTTGAAAAAACTTATCCCCATCCAGCATCCCGCTAAATCGATCCCATCTGAAAGATAACTGTGTATAATTTCGCATCATTTTCAAACTTTCCAGATGCCCTTTATGCCTTGGTTACAAATTAGTATTGAAACAGACGCAATCCGTGCGGAAACGCTATCTGACGCGCTCAGCGAAATCGGCGCAGTCGCCGTGACTTATCAAGATGCCGCTGATGAACCCGTGTATGAACCCGCATTAAATACTACGCCACTGTGGGGCAAAACGCGGGTCATTGGTTTGTTTATGGACACCGCCGAAGAAGCCACTGTGCTCACTGAATTAACCGCGATGCTTGACCCTGAACCCTTGCCTTTATACGTGATGGAATGGGTTGAAGACCAAGAATGGACACGGGTTTGGATGGAAGATTATCACCCGATTGCCTTTGGGAAACGTCTGTGGATTTGTCCAAGCTGGGAAACCCCGCCCGATCCTGATGCAATTAATATCATGCTTGACCCCGGTTTAGCTTTTGGAACAGGCACACATCCCACCACTGCTTTATGTTTGGAATGGTTAGATCAACAAACGGATTTGGCTGGCAAACATTTTATTGATTATGGTTGTGGCTCAGGCATTTTAGCGATTGCCGCATTGAAATTGGGTGCTGCGAGCGTGCTCGGTATTGACAATGACCCACAGGCATTAATTGCCAGTTTAGACAATGCCAAAAATAATGCAGTTGACACAGCCTTAATCTTGGGGATGCCTAAGGATTTACCCATTGATTTTATCGCAGACGGAATGTTGGCAAATATTTTAGCTCTGCCTTTGATTGAACTTGCCCCCTTGTTTGCCCAACATCTGAAAGCAGGCGCACCGATTATACTTTCTGGCATTTTACAAGAGCAAACGGACATGGTGTGTGAGGCTTATAAACCTTATTTTACAATAATTGAAATCAGCAGCCGCGACCAATGGATGCGCATTGTGGCACAGCGCATAGCTGCCTAAGTTGAGGATTTGAAATGCAAACCCAATGTCCCCATTGCGAAACTACTTTTCGGATTACTGCGCCACAATGTCAAGCTGCACAAGGTTTAGTACGTTGCAGTCATTGTGGTCAAGTGTTTAATGCACTAGAACATTTATCCAATATCCCTGTGGATTTTAAACTGCCCACCGTTCAAAAAACTACGCAATTGCAACAAAGTTTAGAACGCTCTTTAAATACGTCAGACCGTTCTATAGACGAAGAAATGGCTTCTGTGTTGGACGATGATGAACACGAATATGCAGATGAGGAGATTCCTGATTTATTTGAACAGGATGTGCATCAAAAACGCAGTTTATTAGGTTTGCTTTTTTGGATGTTCTTGGTGTTTATGGGCATTGGGGTGTTAGCAGGACAATATATTTGGTGGACACAACGTGATTGGGCTTTGCAACATCCTGATATCCGTCCTGTTTTGATAAATGCGTGTGAATGGCTGGAATGTACTTTGCCAATGACACGCAATCTAAGTAGTTTTAAAGTGCAACGTCACATTATTAGACCGCATCCAACTTTGCCCAATGCAATTCAATTTGATGCCACCTTCATAAACACCGCAACTTTCCCACAGCCTTATCCTGATATTCAATTAACTTTTGAAAATGTTGGAGCGCAAGCTTTGGCACGGCGGCGTTTCAAACCAAGTGAATATTTACATACCCAAAAACCTGACACGGAACTTGCAGCAGGTGCGAGTGTGCATTTGCGTTTAGAATTGGTGGATATGGGGGCGGTGATTGAAGGCGGTCGTGTCATGGAAGGTTATCATTTCGAGTTTTTTTAAAGCTTTTAAACTTAAAGAAGTCCCTAATCCCGAGGAGAGTCCCAAAGTATTTTTGGTAGTGCAGAAAATATAAGGATATTGCTTGTCAGAATCAGGATTCACAAGATTAAAGGATTTTCAGAATTAAAGAATTAGGAGTTACGCAGTTGAATAGGTAACTGTTTGATTTTGCTGGAAACACGATTGTGCCGCGCACAATACTAACTCATTGTAAATAAAAGAATTAGTGTTTCAACTGCGTAACTCCTAAGAATAAAGCTTAATATTTTCTAAAGGTTAATCCTGTTTAATTCGGATAATCCCGTGAATTCTGATTCTGACAAGCAATATCCTTAGCTATTTAGTACTATCATATTTTTAAACCCCTTTAACTGCACCCCTAAATCCCCTAAAAGGGACTTAAAACACAAACATCTTAAGTTTTTAGCCTCCTTCAGGGGGGGCGCAGTTAGAATCGACTTTGGGATTAATGCCTAAACTTATCTGGAGCAGGTCATGTGTAATACGTGTGGTTGTAATGTAACCAAAGGCAATGAACACCTTATTCAAGGCGATGGCACGCTTGCGAGAACTGCTGAGGGCAAGGCAACAATCGAAGTTTTAAAAAACCTGCTCTCTGAAAATGATCATCAAGCATTACACAATCGTGAACATTTTGATGAATATGGCGTGTTGGCAATTAATTTAATGTCCTCGCCGGGTTCTGGGAAAACGCTGCTGTTGGAAGCCACGATTCAAGCATTAAAATCCGAATTCAGTCTTGCGGTGATTGAAGGTGATTTGGAAACCGAAAATGATGCCGAGCGGATTCGCGCCCACGGCGTACCTGCGGTGCAGATTGTCACGGGAACAGCCTGCCATTTAGACGCTCATTTAGTGCATCTTGCCTTACATGATTTAGCCCTTGCGCCTTTGGACATTGTATTTATTGAAAATGTGGGGAATTTGGTCTGTCCTGCAAGTTTTGATTTAGGGCATCATCGCAATGTCACCGTGCTTTCTGTCACCGAAGGCGATGATAAGCCTGCAAAATATCCTGTGATGTTTCGGGCAGCAGACGTGGTTTTGCTAAGTAAAGTGGATTTATTGCCATATTTGGAAGAATTCAGTTTGGAACGTGCAGAACAACAAGTGCGGAATCTGGCAAATCCTGCCCCGATTTTTTCACTGTCTGCAAAAACGAAACAAGGTTTAGAAGCGTGGTTTGATTGGATACGTCAAGAAGTCGCAGCGCAAAAGTTGCGGGTTCAACAAGGGAAAACCGCTTTGCCTGCGATGCAGCCCGATGGAGCGCGTTTGCATGGTTTAGCACAGTATGGGCATTCACATTCATAAAGTTTTTTAGATAATTAGTCACCTGAGTTCGAGGAAAAATGTTTTAAATATAATTTGTTATCTATTATAGCTCTCATTTATCAGTTTAACGATGAGAGCAATCATTCTTTAAAAAGCATCTATATTTATAAGTTATTGAATAAATAAAATATTATATTTTTAAGTTGCTTTTTAAAGTGTGTATTCAAATGTAAAATTTGTGTAATTAACAGATTGTTTTATATATCTAATTTTGTATAACTCAGGCTATAATACGTTACAACACGATTTTTGGATAATATATGGATATTCCACTTGTTGATCAAACAAAAACTGAAGAACAGAGTATTGATTATTTCATTGAAATAAAAAAAGTTGTTCTGATTGATATTGATAATTGCCCCAATGAATTAGCTAATATTCTAAAAAATATGAAGTTATATACTCGGATTATTATTTGTTATGGCGGGCAAATTCCTAAAATACCTTTGAATCTTATTTATTCGTTTGCAGAAGCGATTAACGATAAAAAGTTAGATGTGATTGGCATGACTAAAAAAGGAAAAAATGCGGCAGATTTTGGCTTGTGTTTTTTGGCTGGTAGACTGTCTTTAGAGATGCCCACAGCAGAGTTTTTAATTGTGTCCAACGACACTGATTTAGATCATGCGGTGAATATGCTTACACATTTTGGACATAAGGCACAACGTATTGGTACAAAACAGGAAAGCACGGATGAGTCTGGTTTAGTTGTTGCAACAACCGCTATCCTTAATAATTCCGATAGTACGGCTTTAGTTGCAACGAGTTTACCCCAAATTGTTGCTGAATATGTGCAGAAAACACTGAGCAACAGTCATGCTCGACCAAGTAAGTCCAGTACATTATTGAACAGCATCAAAGCATTTTGCCGTACAAAATATCCTGACAAAGAAACACAAGTCTTCAACTACATGAAAATAAATGGATTAATTAAGGTATTAGCCTCAGGGGCAATTCAGTATACTAATTAATATTCCATAATAAAAAAGACCTGCCCAATTTCAACATCGGACAGGTCTTTCTTCAAAGCAATTACAAATTAATCAAGTACAACCTGCTTTTTTACATAACTACCGGGTGCATCTTCTAAAGCAGGTAATTTACCTGCGCCGGGCGCACGCGCTGCAACTTTTTCACCCACAAATTTACCAACCCAGCCAGACCAATCCGTCCACCAAGAACCTGCTTGTTGGGTTGCGCCTTTTAACCAAACTTCAGAATCAGCGACACCCTTCACCGTGGGGTTGGTGTAGTAGAAATACTTATTCGCAGCGGGAGGATTGATAATCCCTGCAATGTGCCCTGAACCACCTAACACAAACTTCACATCACCAGAGAACAATTGCGAACCTAAATATGTGCCTTTCCAAGGTGCGATATGATCTTCAATCGCAGAAATGAAGTACACAGGTATTTTGACATTGCGTAAGTCAATGCCTACGCCGTTCAAAGTAATTCCGTTGGGGTCTTTCAAACGGTTGTTTTGATACATATTGCGTAGATAGAAACTGTGCATCTTGGCAGGCATACGGGTTGAATCTGAATTCCAGTACAATAAATCAAACGCACTGGCTTCTTTGCCCATCAAATAATTATTGACATGGAAAGACCAGACCAAATCATTGGCGCGTAACATGGTGAAGGTGGTTGCCATGCTGCTACCTTCTAAATACCCCTTCTCGCTCATCTTGTCTTCAATCAACTTAATTTGGGCTTCGTCGATGAACACATCCAATTCGCCTGAATTACTGAAATCTAACAAGGTAGTGAAGAAAGTCGCGCTCTTAATGCGTTCATCTTTCTTCGCTGCCATGTAAGCTAAAGTGCTTGCCAACAGCGTGCCGCCTAAACAATAACCCACAGCATTGACTTCTTTTTCACCCGTGGCTTGTTCGATAGCATCCAACGCCGCCAAAGGCCCTTCTAACATGTAATCTTCAAAACCTTTATGGGCTAAATTAGAATCAGGATTGATCCAAGAAATCACAAACACCGTGTGTCCTTGGTCAACAGCCCACTTGATGTAGGAATTCTTTTCGCGCAAATCTAAGATGTAGAACTTGTTAATCCAAGGCGGCACAATTAATAAAGGCTTGCTATACACTTCGCCCGTGGACGGCGTGTATTGAATCAACTGCATTAAATCGTTTTGGTAAACCACTTTACCCTTAGTGACCGCAATATTGTCACCAGGTTTGAAAGCATCCAAGTCAGTCATTTTGATATTGAGCTGACCATTGCCACGGTTTAAATCTTCGAGGAAATTGCTCAAGCCCTTCAGCAAATTCTTACCACCGCTTTCCACGGTGACATACAACACTTCAGGATTGGTCATCCAGAAATTGGTCGGGG
>JBDLSS010000207.1:0-4293 GCA_039799345.1 Pseudomonadota bacterium | reverse complement strand
TGTTCAATAATTAACTGGGCTTTTTCAAGTTGAGTTTTTAATTCTGATTCAGGTACAGAAACATTTACATTTGAAAGTAAACTATGATTATTACAATTTTCGATAACATTAAAGACATTTTTTTCACTTAATCCAATTAAGTGAGACAGTTCTATCCCAAAAATCCCCGCAATTTGTTGAAGACGGGAAAGATTAACATCGGTTTCCCCGCGTTCAATTTTAGCGTAGCCACCCACAACCATTCCTAATTTTTCAGCCATTTCTTCCTGTGACCAGCCCTTAAACATCCGCATAAATCTGATTTTTTCGGACAATTCCATAAATGTATACTCTGAGTGACTGAAACAACCACAGCCAGTAAATAGATTAGTTGATGTAAGTTATTTATAGTAATTCTATCTTAAAACTGCACGGAGTGGATATGCAATTTTATGAGACTCTAAACCAAATTTAAACTTTTTACCAACAACATCAACGAGAATTAACTATGCCAGCAAATGATGATTATATGAAAGTCGCTCACGAAATTGCCCAATACTTAAACTCATTTGGGCTTGCCTTTAAAACCTATAAGGTTGATCAACTAGACGATATGATGACGGCAGTCGCTGGAACCGGTGCTAGACTATCTACTGAAAGCACTTCTTCTAAATTCACACAGTTTCTTTTAGAACGTGGTTTTACCATATATCCGACTATCATGGATGCAAAGGGAGGGGATGGTTATGTTCGAGTTATTCGTGGCAACTCCATCGTCGCTAATTTACTCAATGCTCTTCGTTATCCTGGTTCTAATGGTGACTCTCAATTAGCTAATCTTCTTACAACCCTTTATTCCCGTCGTAATCCCGATAACTTGAATGGCGTTACTGAAGATTAAGCACTACGGTTAAGTGTATGTAGCAAATTGGGCTGACGCAAGAAAGCCCACTTAGTTTTTCCTATTAATAAGTTGATGCACACTCTAAATCAAGTCCGCATAAACTCCAACCCACATGCCTAAAATAATCCACTGCCATGGCACAGGTAAGTGCATAGCAAATAAAGCCGAAGCACTGCAAGCCGCCATCACCACATATTTAGTCAATACTGTGCGCTTGTGACCCCAACCTAGTTGCACCAAACGCTGATAATAATGCGAGCGATGCGCTAACCATATTTTTTCACCCTGCCACGCACGACGCATCAAAGTCACGGTGGCATCAAAAATACGGGCGGGGGGGAAATTTCCTCATTCCACTCGAAAAATCTGAGACATTTTCAATAGATGACGCGATAATACACTCAGTATTGTTTCATTTCTAAATGTAAGAACTAGATAACTGTGCTGTATTATCAAGCGGAGCTTGACTTACAGGCAAACAGAGTTTGGGAACGAGATTAATATTTTGTCTTTTAAAGTTCCCTTTAGGGGATTTAGGGGCTTCAGTTTAAGATTTAATTCTTAATTACCAAGTAATTTGCTAAACTTATACCGCTTGACCGCCGCACATTTTCACACGAGATTTCCCCATGTTACCTGCACGTTCTATATTCTCCTATCGACCCTATTGGGCTATTCGTTTCGGGGCCGCGCCCGTATTGCCAATGTCACGCGCCGAAATGGACGAACTCGGCTGGGATAGCTGCGATATTATCATTGTCACAGGAGATGCTTACGTCGATCATCCCAGTTTCGGCATGGCAATTATTGGACGATTGCTAGAATCACAAGGCTTTCGTGTCGGCATTATTTCCCAACCCGACTGGCAAAATGCAGACGCATTCAAAGCCTTGGGCAAACCGAATTTATTTTTCGGGGTGACGGCGGGCAACATGGATTCGATGATTAATCATTACACGGCGGATCGCAGAATTCGCAGCAATGATGCTTACACCCCCGACGGCGTAGCGGGCAAACGTCCCGACCGCGCCGTTTTAGTTTATAGCCAACGTTGCCGCGAAGCCTACAAAGATGTACCGATTATTATTGGCGGGATTGAAGCAAGTTTACGCCGTATTGCACATTATGATTATTGGTCAGATAAGTTGCGCCGCTCAATCATCATTGACGCAAAAGCCGATTTATTAAGTTATGGCAATGGCGAGCGTTCTATGGTCGAAATCGCGCATCGTTTGGCGGCGGGCGAGCCGATTAGCAGCATTAATGACGTGCGCGGCACGGCTTATATTTGCTCAAAAACACCCGAAGGTTGGACAGAAATCGACTCCAGCAGCATTGACGTGAGCAGTGCGCCGATGCCGATTTTAAATCCTTACGCTGACGCGCCTTGTGAAGATAAGCCTGAAGAAACGCCGTTGGAAGCAGGTGCGCAAGTCATCAAAATTCATCCAAAACCGCGCCTTGATCGGCAACGCAGTTTTATCCGTTTGCCCGCTTACGAACAATTGTTAAAAGACAATGTGTTATACGCCCACGCCTCGCGGGTGCTGCATTTAGAATCCAACGCGGGCAATGCGCGTTCTTTAATTCAACGGCACGGGGATCGTGATGTGTGGCTGAATCCGCCGCCAATTCCCTTAACCACGCCAGAAATGGATCGGGTTTACGAACTGCCTTACACCCGCCGCCCACATCCGAATTATGGCAAAGCGCAAATTCCCGCGCACGAGATGATTCGTTTCTCGATTACTATCATGCGCGGCTGTTTTGGCGGCTGTACTTTTTGCTCGATTACTGAACACGAAGGGCGGATTATTCAAAACCGTTCTGAAAACTCCATCATTCAAGAAATCGAACACATTCGCGACACCCAGCCCGAATTCACGGGGGTGATTTCTGATTTGGGCGGCCCGACGGCGAACATGTACCGCCTGCATTGCAAAGACCCTAAAATTGAATCGGCTTGTCGCAAATTATCCTGCGTGTTTCCCGACATTTGCACTAATTTAAATACCGATCACAGCCATTTAATTAAATTATATCGCCGCGCCCGCCAAGTGCGTGGGGTGAAAAAAATCTTGATTGCTTCAGGTTTGCGCTACGATTTAGCAGTGCGCTCGCCCGAATATGTGAAGGAATTGGTCACGCATCATGTGGGCGGTTATTTGAAAATCGCGCCTGAACACACCGAAACGGACGTGTTGAATAAAATGATGAAGCCCGGCATGGGCACGTATGACAAGTTCAAAACCATGTTTGAGCAGTATTCAAAAGAAGCGGGCAAGGAACAATATTTAATTCCGTATTTTATTGCGGCGCATCCCGGCACACGCGATGAAGATATGTTGGAATTGGCATTGTGGCTGAAACGCAATAATTTCCGTGCGGATCAAGTGCAGGCATTTTTACCTTCACCGATGTCCTTGGCAACGGCAATGTATCACAGCGAGAAAAATCCTTTGAAAGCGGTGCGTCGTGACAGTGACCCAGTTTATATTCCCAAAGGAATCAAGGCACGGCGTTTACACAAGGCATTTTTACGCTATCACGATCCTGAAAACTGGGAATTGTTGCGCGAGGCTTTGAAACGTATGGGTCGCTCGGATTTAATCGGCAATGGCAAACGTCATTTAATTCCGACTTGGCAACCTGCGGGCACGGGTTCGCTGGCAGAAGGGGCGCGTCGTCCCTTAAACAGCAGTGCGAAACCTGTCGTTAAAACGGGGGCGAATAGCGCGGTGAAATCTAATGTTGTGAGCGCGAATAGTGCTGCAAAACCTGCGGCGAAAATACAGACATTTCGCACTAAGCACACAGGTTTACCCACGGTGAGTAAAACAGGAAAACAGTTGGGAATTTTTGCTAAAAAGCCGAAAGGGAAGAACTGAACTTAAAGATGGCGCGCCCGACAGGATTCGAACCTGTGACCTTTGGCTCCGGAGGCCAACGCTCTATCCGAGCTGAGCTACGGGCGCATTTTGTGAACGCACATTATAACGTGATCCCAGTTAATCGTCTATGCTTGTAGAAATTTATCAATCTATACTCGATTGATTTAAGAATTAGGGAGAGGAGAGACAATAATGAGGAATTACGCAATTGAATCAGTAACTGCTGGATTTTACTGAAAAAATGATTGTGCGGCACACAATACTAGGGCGTGTGATCAATTAGGTTTTAACAAAAAGTAGCGCGTTTAAAAGCCTTTGAAGTCCCCCACCCCCTAAAATGGGCTAAACACAAACAAGTTATTTAATGTTTAATATTTTAAGTCCCCTATTAGGGGAGGACTAAATCATTAACGGTTATTTACTTTAAGAGCAATAGGTTACATACACTTTGCTATTTATCACTGTTTTTCTATTTTCTGTTTTGATAAGTTTGACCAGCTAATTTTCTCTTTCGTGAAA
>JBDLSS010000206.1:0-3065 GCA_039799345.1 Pseudomonadota bacterium | reverse complement strand
GTGGAATATTATTGGTAAAGCAATAAACATTATCTTGATAGGCATCGTTCCATTGCAGCGCGATTTCCACCCCAATGTTGTCTTTCTTGGTGTTGACGTAAACAATGCTTTGATGCAACACGGTTTTATTGCGGCTCAGATATTCCACAAAAGAGCGTAAACCGCCTTGATTTTCAAAAATTTCGCTTTTTCCCGTCAATTCTTCAGAAAAGACGATTTTCACGCCTGAATTTAAATAGGCAAGTTCGCGTAAGCGTTTGGCGAGAATTTCATAATCGAATTCGATGTGGGTGAAAATTTCTGAGCTGGGCTTGAAACGAATTTCCGTGCCGCGTTTTTCGGTGTCGCCCGTGATGGCAATATTCGCCTGTGGCTCGCCTAAACGGTAGGTTTGCTGCCAAGTTTTGCCTTCGCGGTGAATGGTTAAATACAGCACTTCGGAAAGCGCGTTGACCACGGAAACCCCTACGCCGTGTAAACCGCCTGAAACTTTGTAGGAATTGTCATCGAATTTGCCGCCTGCGTGCAGAATAGTCATGATGACTTCGGCGGCGGAGCGTCCTTCTTCGGCATGAGTATCGACGGGAATCCCGCGCCCATTGTCGGTGACGGTGACTGAGTTATCCGCGTGCATGTAAACGTGGATTTCGCTGCAATGACCGGCGAGGGCTTCGTCAATGGCATTGTCAACGACTTCGAACACCATGTGGTGCAGACCTGTGCCATCGTCGGTGTCGCCAATGTACATGCCGGGGCGTTTTCTGACGGCATCTAAGCCTTTGAGAACTTTAATGTTCGTTGAATCGTACGTTGCATTGCTCATGTTCAAATCCAGATGAATTTTTGATAACTTTCATTTTATCATGTTTGCCTTGGTTTTGGGGGGTGTGCAAGCTAAGGCTTTGAATAAATTAAGTTAAAATTTGCAGTGATATTTAAAAACCTTGAGGGAGTGAAAATAGCAGGCGATGGAAAATTCGGTAGTGCTAAAATTGTGCGTATTTTTTGAATCCAAAGTTATGAGATTAGAGGACTTTCAAAATTAAAAGTTTAATATTTTCTTATAATTAGAGCTGAATTCTATTGAGCAGCGATCGCGGCTTTAGACAATTAGGGTGCAAGCTCACATTATCCCTTACCCTCTAATTTCAGTACAATGCGGATTTAAAGTCACGATGTAAATCCCTATGCTGTTGCGAATTCTCGAAATTTTATTTCCGATTTTTACCATCATTACGATTGCGTATATTTATACCCGCCATTGTCCCACCGACATGCGTGTTGCTAATCGTCTTAATATCGATATTTTCACCCCTGCCTTATTATTCAGTGTATTAGCGGATAAATCTTTCAATATTATTGAATACCAACAACTTGCAATTGGTGGTGCAGTGATTATTCTCGGCTCAGGTGTGCTTGCCTATCCTATTATGCGTTGGGGAAAACTGCCTTTTAAAGTATTTTTACCACCGATGATGTTCACCAATACGGGCAACATGGGCTTGCCCTTGGTTTTATTCAGTTTTGGGGAACAAGCCTTGCCTGCGGCGGTGATGTTGTTCGTGGTGGAAAACACCCTGCATTTTAGTGTAGGTATTTACATGGTTGACCACCGCGCAGCCTTGTGGCAAGTATTGAAATTACCAATTATCATCGCCACCCTGTTGGGACTGTTGGTCAGCAGTTTGCAAATAGCGACTCCACCCACATTAATTATGCCGATTAAAATGTTGGGACAAATGTCCGTACCGTTGATGCTATTTGGTTTGGGGGTGCGTTTATTGGATATTGATTTTAATGATTGGCGCATTGGTTTGTTGGGCGCGGTGGTGTGCCCTATCGCAGGTGTGGGTGCGTATTTACTGATTATACCGTGGTTAAATCTCTCACCAATACAGCAGGGAATTTTGCTGGTATTTGCGGTGTTGCCGCCTGCGGTATTGAATTATATGATTGCTGAAAAATATCATTTAGAACCGCACAAAGTGGCTTCAATTGTGTTGTTGGGCAATGTGTTGAGTGTGATTAGCATTCCCTGCGCCCTTGTTTTTGCCTTGCCTAAACCTGTTTAAATTTGATGGATATGAAATGCACCCTGAGTATGCCCGTGAACTAATGATTCAACGCCTGCAACGCCAAGGTATTAAAAACCCGCTGGTGTTGGCGGCAATGCAGCAAGTGCCGCGTCATCTTTTTATTGATGAAGCGTTTGGCAGTCATGCATACAGCGATTACGCGATGCCAATTGGGCAAGGACAAACCATTTCCCAGCCGTATATCGTGGCATATATGACGGAATTATTGTTGCAACAAAGCAAGCGCGATAAAGTCTTAGAAATTGGGACGGGCTGCGGGTATCAAACTGCAATTTTGGCGCAGTTGTTTAAACAGGTATATAGCATTGAACGCATTGGCAATTTAAGTAATAAGGCAGAATCACGTTTGGCGCAGTTGGGGATTGAAAATGCGTGCTGTCGTTATGGTGATGGTTATGCGGGTTGGGTGGAAAATGCGCCCTATCCTGCGATTTTAGTCACTGCCGCGCCTGAAGAAATTCCTCTTGCTTTGTTGGATCAATTGGCAATTGGGGGGTTTTTAATCATTCCTGTGGGCAAGGAAAAATCCAGCCAACAATTGTTAAAAATCGTGCGTACCCGTAATCATTATGAACAACATATTTTAGAAGAAGTGAGTTTTGTGCCATTGCGGGAGGGGCTGAGTTAAATCGCTATTTTATACAATAAATTCTGAGAACTAGGGCGTGTCATCAATTAAGTTTTAACTGCGCCCCATCCCCCTGAAGAGGGGAGGGCTTAATCATTATCGTTTATTCTATTTAGGAACATTAGCTTATATATACTTTGACGTTTACCACTTTTTTTCGATTTTCTGTTTTGACAAGTTTGACAAGCTAATTTTCACTTTCGTGCAAATTACAGGGCTGTTTTTAGTTGTGATATTTTTATCAAAGTCAATAGTTATATTTTGACTGAATTATAACTATTTGATAAAAAATCATAAAACAGACTATGCGACAAGTTACACGGCTCTTAAGAAAAAGTGTA